>CAYNSJ010000004.1:0-72945 GCA_964399835.1 uncultured Methanobacteriaceae archaeon
TCCAAGTGCAGATTGCGCAAAGGAAACTAGAGTATTTATTATTTTGTTATATTCAAAAATAATATATTTTGAATATTTTATATTTCTATTATAATACAATAAATAACATGTTTGATCTATAACTTATAATTATTTATTTAAATTTAATTATCCTTTCATCTAATTACTAAACAATCAATGATTTAAATACTAGTTTATTATATTACTTATACTTATATTATTGATTTTTTTAATTTAAATAAAAATAGAAAACTAGTTATAAACAGTAGAACAAAATAATTAAAAAAAAAATAAGTTAGGATTCTAATAATCCTCTTATTGTTGAAGCAAATTCAGATTCTACTACTCCTTTTGCCCCTAATGTTTTAGAATGAGCATCAAGCTCAGTTACTACATTATTAAATCCTTGTTCCCTTAAAGGTTTCACTAATCTAGGTCCATCTGTAACAGCAATCGTTTCAAACTGGAAATCACTAATATCAACTGCATGAGGTACTCCAAGAATTATAGCTAAATCAGGTTTTATATCTTTTAATATAAATTCTGCTTTTTCACCAGTTACAGGATATTCATCTAATCCTCCTGTAATATAATCTACATCTTTATCAATAGTATCAAGAACCGTCTCTGCATGTTGTTTTATATAAGGTAATCCAATTTCTTTATCAAGATTTGCTATAAAAAGTGGCGTATTATTTGGATAATATTTAGACCAAGGAATAGTCATTATATCCCCAAATAAATAACTAGTTTCTTTTTTTGCATTTAAGACTATCGCTACTTTTTTATTATCATCCAATGCTTTTATAATTTTTTGTGCTATTTTAACCTTATTATCTCCATAATCAGGTTGAATATAATCTCCTTTTGCCATACCTCTTGTTTTTTCTATTTCTGTAGCTTTTTGTAGCATTTCAGTTTGTCTATCTACTTCTTCTTTTGAAATAATTCCTACTTCTTCTGCAGATTTTAATGTCTGAATAGCTCCTGCAGTATTATCACCAGAACCAAATCCACCATGTGTTTCTACAACTATGATATTTGCAGGTATATCTGCATTTCGTGCTGCTTCACG
The DNA here is from genome assembly GCA_964399835.1 of uncultured Methanobacteriaceae archaeon. Classification (GTDB taxonomy): domain Archaea; phylum Methanobacteriota; class Methanobacteria; order Methanobacteriales; family Methanobacteriaceae; genus Methanosphaera. The sequence continues at coordinate 1,076 of CAYNSJ010000004.1, forward strand.
CATATCTTCACCTATTATCATACTTGCACAAGTACCTACTATTCCTATATTTTTAGGATGGAAAGTTTCATATGCTTCTTTAATTGAATCAGTAAGTTTCTCAGAGGCTCCAAATATAAAATCATTTTCAGTCATTGCTGTAGTTAATACACGAATACCTTCATCTTCTAAAAGTCTTCCTGTCCTGAAACAACAACCATGTGGTCCATGCATTATTACAACAGATACTTCTAAATCTCGTAGTGTATATAATGCTGCTGCTATTGGACTAGGTCTTGGATGTTGCATCATACTGTTTCACCTTTTTTAAGTTTATATTGACCTACAACATTTAATTCTACATCTTTAAATTTTTCAGAATCAAATAATGGCATTGCTGTTACTAAAACCTTTTCAACTTTATTTGGATCTAATGCCCTATATTCAGGTGTATCTGTCATTACTATAATACAATCACATTGATAAGCTTCTTCTAATGTAATCTTTTTAGCACCATGAGCTTCTATAACATCTTCAGACACTTTATCATCATGCACCCATATTTCAGCATCTCTTTGAACCAAATCATCAACTAATACTAAAGAAGGATTATAACTTTCTGTAACTAAATTATCATCAGTTGTTATTCCTAATATTGCAACTTTTACTTCAAAAAAGGATAAATTATGTTTAAGGAATAATTCTTTTTCAGCCATATATGCTATTTGATATGGTGCATAATTATTTGCATCCCTAGCAGCTTCAACTAATGGCGTTGTTTCACCATATTCATTAGCTAATTTTAATAATTTATCTGCATTTCGTATAGTATCATTTTCTGTTATCGGTTTAGGATATATTAAGTTTATATTCTCATCAAGATTTGCAAAATCTATTGCCTGAACCAAATCAACAGTTAATGCTACAGATAATATAGATAATTGATTTGCTAAAGCTGTTAAGGTGTCAGTATATGAACTTTTTAATAATTTAATCATTTCAACAGTTTCAATATGTTCAGTTGTTTTAAGATTTTCTTTTGTATTTTTATAAATTTCACTAGTTCTATTTAAACTTGTTTCATTTGTTCCTGCAACTACTATTGTATCATTAGTAATCCGTGAAACATGAGCTAAATTTATATCTGGTACTAATTCATATTCATCTAAATGTTTTTTCATCTTCCGTACAGTTCTTGGAGGTATATCTGTATCAAAAATTACAAGAGTATCATCTTTTATATAATCTTGTAACTCTGTACATACTTGTTCTAATTTTTTTGTATTATACTCCCCATTAACTATACAATTTTGAGTTAATATTATTGTATTTGCATTATTAAATACATCCATACTATTTGTTACAGAATATTCTGTGTTTATTATGCCTGATTTATCATATACTTGTATATCTTCAGCTACTAAATCATTTAACTTATCTAATTTTGTTTCATAGTCCGGATATATAACAATTTTTTCATTCATCGTGCACAATTACTCCTTTTATTTATTTGATATAATACTTATGATGTCAGATTGTTTTAATTCCTGTTCACTTGATATCCTCATATTTTTCCTTGCATCTATTGCATGAGTAAATCCTTCACCAATATCTGTATGAATACAATATGCTAGATCTCTTGGATTAGAACCTTTTGGTATTAATAATGCATCAGGTAAAATATTTCCTTTTTGATCAGAATATTTATGTTCATCTTCTACTGGATATACAACAATTTGATTTAAAATATCATATACAGCAGTATTTAATGTTTCTTGTATTCCAGTACTTCCATATTTTTTAAGTACATTACTATCAATAAAGTCTAATGCTAACTTTTGTTTTTCAGATAGTTTTTCTTCATTAATTATTTCAAAATGATCTTCACCAGAATGATAAGAAATAAGTCCTGCTTTTTGAGCATTTACTAATGCTAATTCGGATTCTGCACTAGCTGGTATTACTTTATCATATTTTTCTTGTAATCTTTTTATATTTTCTTCTGCTTCAGGTGTATCTATTTTGTTAGCTACAATTATAATTGGTTTTGATAACTCTAATAACCTATCTAAAAACTTAAGTATATCTTCTTTTTCCCATTTATCATATTCTTCTGTTTCCATATGTCTTTCTGCTTCAATAACTTGTTCAATTGTAACTCCAGTACCACTTAATTGTTCAGCTATTACTTTTGCGAAATTTAAATGTTCAGACATTACTTTTCTTACAAGTCTTGGCCAATTACGTTCTAAAATTGAATAAACCCACATTGTAACTTCATGTTTTAAGAAGTTTACATCATCTAACGGATCATGAGATCCAACTTCACAAGGTCTTCCTTCTTCATCAGTACTTCCTGAAGCATCAATGATATGTATTAACGCTTTTGCTTGTCTTAAATCATCCAAAAATTGGTTACCCAATCCTTTTCCTTCATGTGCCCCTGGAACTAATCCTGCAACATCAATTAATTCTACCGGTATATATCTTATTCCATCCACACATTTACTAGTTCTTGGATTACAAGTTAAATCTAGTTCTTTACATGGACATTCAGCTGTAATATAAGCTATTGCTTTGTTAGCATCTATTGTTGTGAATGGGTAATTTGCTATTTCAGCATCAGATAATGTTGCTGAGTTAAAAAATGATGATTTTCCTACGTTTGGTTTTCCTGTTACTGCTATTTGTAGCATTTATATTATTCTCCTCTATATTTTATTTTTATGTTTGATTATTTTTTTATAATCATGAAAATGAAATGATTTATTAATAAAAGGTATTAAGTTGAAATTTAAAAATAGCTATTATTTTTTCCTTTTATACTTTTTTTTAGTTTACAAAAAATTATTTTATCATATTATATAATATATCTTTCTTTTCATTAATTTAATTAATGAAAATATTTTAAAAATAGATAAAGAATAAAAATTTCTTAAAGTTTCCTTAAAAAGTATTAAATAACTATTTAGAAACAATTAGACAATATAACTAAAAAACATATCAAATACAGATAAATATATCAAGAAAAAGAAAAAATATTAATTATTATTATGTTATTTAAAAATAACAATTACCAAGAAAAATGAGGAAAATATAATGACTATTGAAGGATATGTAAATTGTGAAAATGTATATACAATTGAAGAGTTTCAAAGTGAAACCACTATGAAAAAATATTTAAAAGATTATGTTAACATCCCCCATTTTTTAAATTACTGCAAAGCATGTAAAAATTATAATAGGAGTTGGGAATGTCCTCCTCATAGTATAAATGTACTTGATTATTGGAATCAATTCAATAACATCTCTATCATTGCAGTAAAATTAAATTATACAAAATCATTTCAAAAAGAATCAAGGACTTCTAAAGAATTGGATTATATTAAAAATAATACATTGTATAAGGAAAGAAGAATATTAAGAGATAAATTACAAAAATTAGAAAAAGAATACCAAGGCCAATATTTATATGGAGGCAGATGTGATATATGTCCAGAATGTGCAAAAATAATAAATGAACCCTGTAGATTTCCACAGTTAAAACGATATTCAGTTGAATCTATTGGTGCGGATATTATAAAAACAACAAAAGACTTTTTTAACTTTGAATTGAAATGGATTGGAAAAGACCAAAAAATCCCTGAATATTTAACAGTAGTTTGTGCTATTTTATATTAAAAAAAAAGATAAAAAATGATTAATATCCGATACTTATTGTTGTTGTAAATTCAGATTCATAATAAACATCAGTTTCAGATAATAAAAGAGTTAATGTTAAAATTCCTGTAACATTAGGTATTTCAATTTCAGTATGAACTATTCCATTTATTGCTTTTACTTTTTTTATATTTTCACCAGCAAGTGATAAATCTACAGTAACAGGATATGCTAAAGTATTATCTAACTCATCCCGAATTATTGCTTCTACTTCTGCAGTAGGCTCCCCATAATCTATAAATATTGGTTCACAGAACATATAAGTATGTAATTTATCCAATACTAATCCAATATATGCATTTGTGAATTTATATCCTTTTTCATCAAATACCATTGTTAAATCATAATCGCCAGGTTTCAACTTATAAGGCAATTTATAATCAAAAGTTACAAGACCATTTACCACAGGAATTTTCATAGGTTTTTTATCATAATCCAATACCCAGTTACCATTTAATTTAAATTGTACATTTTTATCATTTATGACCTTATTATATTCATCAGATAATAAAGCTATCACTCTAATATTTTCACCAGGTCTTGAAATTACAGTAGTTGTCATTACTTGCATTGTCACATCAAGATCATCAGTTAATAATTCTTCTGAATTTATAGGATCTATATCTATTTTTATATTATCTCCAGGTATGTTTTCAGGTATTTTGATTGTTTTATTTGTAAATGTATCAGAATGTACATTTCCCTTGTTATCTTTCATTAATTTGCCATTTAGTTTATAGTATACTTCTCCTTTCACAACAATACCCCATAAAATTAATAATATATTTTAGATTACCACTACACACATGTATCCAAAGTCCATTTGTTTAGCTTCTTCTAAAGTAGTGTGTACTATTTGTTCATCAGGATAACTGAGTTTTTCACAAATTATAATTTCATGTTCAGGACTAAAACCATGTTCTATTAAATATTCTGCTAATTCATCAATGTGTCTATTTGGTAATATAATATTATGTTTATTATTATCTATTTCTGTTAATAACTTTTCAGTAGGTGCTTTTCCACCATGTATTGTTATTAAATTAGATGTATCCCATGGAATTTCTGTTTTTGCTGATGCTAACTGTACAGAACTTATACCTGGAATTACATTAAGTTTAGTATTTGGTGAAATCTTTTGAACAGTTTTTAACATTCCTGAAAATCCAGGATCTCCCGTAGATAATATGGATACAGTTAATCCATCTTCTAAGTAAGATATTGCTAATTTAACTGTTTTAGGAATATCCCTTGGTTCGAGAAGAATTTCTTTTGCATTTGTATATTCAAATAATTCTAAGGATCGTTTACTTCCAACTATGATGTCTGATTTTTCAATAATTTCAATAGCTTTTAAGGTTAAATACTCTTTAGATCCTGGACCAATACCTACAATATTTAATTTATTAATCATGTTATGACCTCTGAAATGTTATTTTATTATTATCTTTCTTAGCTTATTAAATAAGAAAAAAAGATATTCTTTTATATTTAGTTATATTCTAAATACTATTAAGAGTTACTATAATTTAAATTTTTATAAATGATTCATTTTAAGTTATACCTTTTTCATGAAAACAATACAATTAAAAATATTTATTAAATTGATAATAATATAAAAAAAAAGATAACTAAAATTAATTATTCTTCATCAAATTCTATTTTAAATCCAGCACCATCACAATCCATAATTGATAAAGTTCCTCCAATTTGAAGTGTAAGATTTTGAACTACAACTAAGCCCAATGTTGAAAGATTACCTAAATCAAAATTATCAGGTAATCCCACCCCATCATCTTTAACTACCAATAAATAATGTTTACCTACCTTTTTAAAGTCAATATATAAATTACCTTCTACACCATCTGGAAATGCATATTTAATAGCATTAATAACAAGTTCATTTATTATAAGTCCTAATGGAATAGATTCTTCCATATCTAAATTAATTGGTTCCATTTCAGAGTGGAATCGTATATTTGACCAATATGTATCAAATAATGAAGTTACTAAAGATTCAACATAATCTTTCATATTAACTTCAGATAAAGAATCAGACCCATAAATTTTTTCATGTATTAAAGCCATTGCATAGATACGGTTTTCTGTATCATTTATAATTGTTTCAGGATCTGATTCATAACCTTTATTTAAGTTAATTAAACTTAATATTATTTGTAAATTATTTTTAACTCTATGATGAACTTCTGTAAGTAACATTTCCTTATCATTTAATGCAGATTCTAATTGATTTTGATATTTAATTTCAGATGTAATATCTTGATTGAAACTTACACGATTTATTATTTTACCTTTTTCATCATATTCCCTATGAATAATTGTCCTTATATATCTAAGATTTCCTTTACCTGTTTTTATTCTTTGATTAAATGAAACATCAGTGTTTTCTGGAGAAAGTTGATTAATACAATTTTTTCTAATAATTAAATCTTCATCAATGACAAATCGTTCAATTAAATTTTCAGTATTTTCAACATATTCATGAGGATTAATTTCTAATATATTAAATACCTCCGGAGTCCATATTGAATATCCATCTCCTTCTGAATAACTCATAGCAGTTCTACTTGCATTTTGAATTCTATTTAAATTATCTCTAAGTCTTAATGTTTCTTTTAAAGATTTTTTTAATTTATTTTCTTTTTCTACTTGTTTAGTTATATCTTGATAAAAGTTAACATGATTAATTTCATTACCTTCTTCATCATAGTCACACACCATATAACATTTTATATATGCTAAATCACCATCTCCATTTATAACACGTACCATAGTACTTACTTCAGGAGTATCTACTGAACAAGAAGAATATGCATCTTGCCAATAATGTAAATCTTCAGGCAATATAATTTCAACAAGACCCCCATGATAATTCTCATATTTTTCTTGATCCAATTTTAATGTATCAAAAGAGGGTTTTGACCAATCTAATGTTCCTTTATCATTGGTATAACTCATACCTGTTTTACTTATTCTTTGTATTTTTTCTAAATTATTTTTTAACACTAAAGATTCATCTAATGCTTCTTGTAACTCTTTTAAATACAATTGTTCATCAGTAACATCCTGATAAAATGACACAACATCTTTACGATCATTTTCCATATATTTTACTTTAATATAACAATGAATATATATTAAATTATTTTTAGCTGTATTTATTCGTATAATAAAATCTACAAAATCATGATCAGGTCCTAATTTCCTATAATTTTCTTCTAAAACATGTCTATCTTCATCAATAACAATATCCCATAAAATATCAGTATTTGAATCTTCCTCATAAGGATCTCGTTCTAACATTTCATATAATTTAGAAGAACGAATAAATTCACCATTTATAACATAAGCAGAACCTGTATTACTGACAGATTGGATAAAATCCATATTATTTTGTAAAACTAATGCTTCTTTAGTTTTTCTTTCAATTTCCCTTTTATTTAATTCTTGTTCAGTAATATCATTATAAAAAACCATAACTGCTGGTTTACCATTATAAATAGTATAATTTCCATTTAAATTAAAATAATGGAAAAGTTTACCATCTTTATTAATTTCAAGAGGTAATGAATAGGAAAACATATTTCCATCTATAACTTCATTAAATCCATCATATAACTTCTTAATTGAATCATCAACGAATCCACTATAACCAATTTTTTTATTAATAACTGTATCATAATTTTCATGCTCAAATAATTCAAGATACTTCTTATTACACTTAACAAAACGACTATCTTGAATAATAGCTATTCCTGTAACATCATTATCAAATAAATTATCTTGTTCTTGAGATAAAGAAAAATAATCTGTTTTATCTTCACCTAACATATATACAAAATCATCAACTTTTATTATTTTAGTTTGAAGTTTTCTAATTAAAATATTATTATCATAATACTCAAAAAAGAAAGTTTGTGATTGATCAGTATTATAAACCTCTCTCATCTTTTGTAAAACTAGTCTTTTCTTATCAAAAGCTAAAAATACATCAGATAAAAAAGCCCCTTTAACATCATCTAATTTAAGAAAAGAGTATTGTAATGTTGAATTATTTAAAAAAGATATATAAAAATCATCAGAGTTTTCAACAGGAGAATAGATCCCAATTCCGTAATTTAAATTATTTAAAATTTTTTTACTTCCTTCACTAACCTCAGGTACATTATCTATTTGTCCCACGTTATAATTTTCAGAACCTCTTACAAAATTAAACTTATCTATTTCTACTGAATTTTCATCAAGAACAACAACGTCCATATTAATAACTCCTTTACATACTCTTTAAATTAAAAAACGAATTAATAATAGATATGATTTTTTACATATAAATAAAATTTGTTATTTATTAAAAAAATAGTAAAATGTTACTAATATAAAAAAAATAATTTTATGTCAAATAAATAATATGAAAAAAAAAGAAAAAGGAGATTATAACATTTTTATAATACCGGGAACTGTTCCATATATAATTAAAACTATAAGTATTGCTCCAAAGACATAACTCATTAAACTAACACTTTTTTCAACAGTTTTATCATTTAAACTGTGTCTGGATAAGAAATTTAAAAATGTATTGAATCTTCTACTTATCCAACATCTTACTTTAATTGGAAGATATTTCGTTATAGCATTTAATGTATTGTTAAAATCTTTTCTTCGATCAGGTTTAATTTTACATTTAAGCATTTCCTCAAATATTAATCCACCATCTAATGGTTTCATTGGCAGTAAATTAAAGGTTCCTACTGCAAAATTCAACAAGAAGATCCAATAACATAACTCTCTAAGTTGTGTTAATATCCATGGTATTAATGTACCATAAGTTTTTTCTGCATGAGATGTTACTATTACATGTTCTTGTGCTCTAATACCAATATATGCTTTACTACTATTGTTCGGACTAGATGCTGCTTTTATATTATATACTCCCGACTGTGTAGTTACCGACACTGTATCTCCAATATGTGTATTATTAAATGCTTTTACATATGAAGTATATCCAGTAACAGGCTGATTATTTATTCCTGTAATAACCATACCTTGTTGTAAAACTCCATCAGAAGGACTTCCAGGAACTACACTAGATAATTCCATACCATCAGTAGTGTACATACCTGCAGATCCAATAAACATTCCTATCCCAGTTGCTAATAATATGGCCACAATACATAAGGCTATATTAAATAATGCTCCAGCACTATATATACGTATTTTAGCTAATCCATTTAATTGTTTTACCTCATCTTCATCAGGTTCAACAAAGGCACCAGGTATAATAGCAAATAAAAGTAATCCTATTGATTTAATAGATATATTTTCAGTTCTTGCTACTATTCCATGCCCAAATTCATGTATTATAATTACAGTTGCTAATGCTATTAACCCTGTTAAAAAAGGAATATATAATGGTGAACCAGGTATATCCACACCAGGCAATATCAATGCTACCGTAGGTGTATCAAACATCATTTTTAACGATATTACTAATGATACAGCCATAAGTATCATGAAAAATACCCCTAAAGGTATACCTATATTCATAGACCATTTCCAAAAGCGAGGACATTTATTAGCAATTTTATCAATAGTATCACGTAGTCTTTCAGTTTTTACCATTAAAACTAACCCTTCAATGGTTATATTTTTATATTTTCTACTTAAAACTATTCCAACTAACCATATTACTACAAATCCAATTGCATAATACCATAATGCATTCATTAATATCCCCCCCCCTTATTAAGTTATTAAGTTAAAATTTCTATGCCATATGTTCTTCTATCGTATTAGTGTTAGTATTTTTAAGTTCTTCTACTTCAATATTGATTATTTCCTTATGATTATTTCGTACTAAAAATTTATCATTAGAAACTTCCCCAATAATAGCATGAGGTATATTTTCATCAAGTAATTTATCAATTACTGGACTGAAATGATCATTATTTACAGTTATTAAAAATCTTCCATTAGATTCAGAATATAATTGTTCATCTTGAGTTAATATTTCTGTTGATGGAATATATCCAATTTCTGCAGAAATACCTAAATCAGATTTTATACTCATTAATGCTAATGCAGTTATTAAACCTCCACGTGATACATCATGTACTCCAGTTATAATATCATTACAATCTTTTATTAATTCTTGAATGATTGAAGTTACTTTATAATTTTCTTCTATCCTTATTTTTGGAGGGTAACCTTGAACTACATCATGTACTGTTTTATAAAATTCAGATCCATCTAATTCTTTATAGGTATTACCAATTAATATTATTACATCCCCCTCTTTTTTGAAAGGCATTGTTTTAATATTTTTATTATTTAACACACCAACAGTACCTACAATAGGTGTTGGATCTACTGTAACTCCTTCAGTTTCATTATAAAAACTTACATTTCCACTTATAAATGGTACATCAAATTTTTCAGCTACTTCACTCATTCCTTTAATAGCTTCTTTAAATTGCCAAAATACTTCTGGTTTTTCTGGATTTCCAAAATTTAAACAGTCAACAAGACAAATTGGTCTAGCACCCATACTAACAGAATTATTTATTGATTCTAATACTGCAGCTGCTGCCCCATTATATGGATCAAGCAGTACATGTGTACTATTACAGTCACAACCTATTGTAAATGAAGTAGCATTATCAACTTTAACAACTGCTGCATCATCACCAGGTTTTACTACTGTTCTTAATTGTACTTCATGATCGTATTGTTTATAAACCCATTCTTTGCTAGTTATATTTTCAGAAGACAATAATTGTAATAATACTTCTTGTGGTTTTGTTTGAGATATTACTACATCTTTAATCTCTTTTTTTATAGGTTTTGCTTCTCTTTCAATTACAGGTGGATCTGTTAAAAGAACATTAGGTATATGAGATATTGTTTTATCACCATCTTTTATTGTAAATGATCTTTCATTTACTACTTCACCAATTACAGCATGAGAAAGATCATGTTTATCAAAAATTTTAAATGCTCCCTCAACATCTTCTTTTGACATTGCAAATACCATTCGTTCTTGAGATTCTGATAACATTATTTCATAAGGTGTCATACCTTCTTCTCTTAAAGGTATACTATTAAGATCTATAAGAGAACCATTACCACCTTTATCTGCCATTTCAGAGATACAACAAGTAAGTCCACCTCCACCAAGATCTTTTACTCCATGTACATCAAATTTTTCTAATAGTTCATATGTTGCTTCCATAACTCGTTTTTTAGTGAAAGGATCTGCTACTTGTACTGCCGGTCTATCTTCAATTTCAGAATTACTTGTTAATTCCTCAGAAGCAAATGTAACTCCATGAATTCCATCTCTTCCAGTTGTTCCACCCATAAGAACAAATACATCACCTACTATTGGTGCACTTCCATAAACTATTTCATCTTTTTTGACTAATCCAGCACATACAACATTTACCATTGGATTATATTGAAAATTATCATCAAATTCAATTTCTCCACCAACTGTTGGTACACCTATACGATTTCCATAATCAGATATCCCTTTTACAACATACTCAAAGATATATTTTGATCTTTGATCTGTTAAATGTCCAAATCTAAGTGCATCTAGCAATACTACTGGTTTTGCTCCCATACTGATAATATCTCTTACTATTCCACCAATTCCAGTACCCGCTCCACCATAAGGTTCTACTGCAGATGGATGATTATGACTTTCCATACCAATAGCTAAAGCATATTCATCAGTTAAACTCACTAATCCTGCATCATCCCCAGGACCTAATATAACATCTTTTCCATCTGTAGGAAAATTTCTTAAAATGGGCTTACTACTTTTATATGAACAATGTTCTGAAAACATTACATCTAGCATACCCAATTCTAATTCATTAGGTTCACGTCCTAATACTTCCGTTATATAATCTAATTCTTCATTAGTTAAAACCATAATATATACAACCTATTTAGAGAATTTTTTTAGTTTATTCTTTTATCATTATTTTAAGCTGTTCATCTTCTATTTTCCAGTCTTTGACATAACCATCATCAGTAGTAATTGTATCAAATACTAATTTATTTGTTCTTACTTCATTAGCTATATAAGATTCATGTTGTTTTACGATATTACCAAATTCGTCACTACAATCTATTACTACATAAATATTTGATTCTACATCTAAATCAAGATCTTTACGCATATCTTGTATACGACGTGTAACTTCACGACTCATTGCTTCAGAATATATTTCTGGTGTTAATTCCGTATTAACATAAACATTACCTTCTTCAAAGTCACTTGATACTATATTTTCAGGTAATTCTTTTTCAAAGATTATTTCTTCTGGTGTAAGTATTATATCTTTATCATTAAATGATATTTTATAAGATTCATTTTCATTTAAGATTTTTTGTACAGTTTCACCTATTGCATCATTTTCAAAGTGTTTTTTTACTCTTCCTAAATCAGATCGAAGTTTTGGTCCTAATATACCCATATTAGGTTTTGCTGTAATTATTGCATTTGGAATATCTGTTTGTATTGTCACTTTTTTAGTGTTTGCTTGTTCTAACAATACATCTTCTAATGATTCTATGGCAGTTTTTACTTTTTCATTTTCTGTTACAATAGTTATATCTTGTACAGGCCATCTTAATTTAAATCTAGCTACATCTCTAGCATGAGCACTTGCATCAATTACTTCTCTAATGTAACCCATATTTTCTTCTAATTTTTCATCTATCTCATCTTCTGTGTAATCCCAATTTAACATATGCACACTTTCAGGTGCATCTGTTTCAACTGATCTTACAAGATTTTGATATATGGCTTCAGATATATGAGGTGCTATTGGTGCTAATACTCTTATTAAATCTTTTAATGTGTAATATAATGTGTAATATGCTCCTAATTTATCCGGATCATCTTTTTCTACCCAAGTTCTTCCTCTGATTAATCTTACATACCATCTACTTAAGTCATCAAGTATAAAATCATTGATTCTTTGAGTAGCTCTATTAAAGACCATACTCTCCATGTCAGATCCTACATTTTTAATTAAACTGTTTACACGAGATCTGATCCAAAGATCTTCTTTTCTGAATTTAAGATCTTCTTTTTTATGTTTTGTTGGATCAAAACTATCTAGACTCATATAAGTAGTTGAAAATACATATACATTCCAAAGTATATTAAATGTTTTAGCTGCATTTTTTACTTCATCCCAATTAAATTTAAGATCATCCCATGGTTTATTTGACCATAACAAATAAAACCTTAATACATCAGCATTGTATTTTTCTACAACTTCTTCAGGTGAAACTACATTTCCTAAAGATTTACTCATCTTTTTACCCTCTTCATCGAGAGTAAATCCATGCATCAGCACTTTTTTATATGGTGCTTTACCAAATGCTACTACTCCTAATCCTAACTGTGAATAGAACCATCCTCTAGTTTGATCATGTCCTTCTGTTATGAAATCATAAGGGAACCATGTTTCAAACCCTTCCTTTTCTTTAGGATAATGTAATGCAGCCCATCCAGCTACTCCAGAATCTATCCATACATCCAATACATCTGGTACTCTATGCATTTTTCCGCCACATTCACAAGGAATAGATATATTATCCACATGTGGTCTATGTATGAAGTCACCTTCTAATGATTGATCTCCAGATTTATCTTTGAGTTCTTGTTTTGAACCAATTACATCAATATTATCACAATCAGAACATTTCCATATTGGTAATGGTATTCCCCAATATCTTTGTCTTGAGATTGTCCAATCTCTTGCATTTTCTACCCAATTTCTAAATCTTCCTTCTCCAGCCCAAGAAGGTACCCATTCTACTTGATCTAATTGTTCAAGCATTTGATCTTTTATTTCAGTTACTTTGATAAACCATTGTTTAGTTGCTGTGTATATTATAGGAGTTTTACATCTCCAACAATATCCTACACGGTGGTTTATTGTACCTGCTTTTAAAAGATTATCATGATTTAATAAATCTTCTATTATGATATTATTAGCTTTTCTTATTGAAATTCCTGCATATTTACCTGCTTCATCTGTAAAATTACCATTTTCACCTACAGGTGAAAATGTTTCAAGACCATATTTTTGTCCTACTTCATAATCTTCAGGACCATGACCTGGTGCAGTATGTACACAACCAGTACCATCTTCTAATGTTACATGAGTTCCAAGTATAATTTTATGATTAAAATCTTTTTGTATAGGTACTTCTTCAGTTAATGGATGATAATATTCAATACCTTCGAGTTGATCTCCTTTAACTGTTTTTATAATTTCTACTTCTTCATCACCAAATACAGATTTTATTAATTCTTCAGCCACTATGAAAACTTCATATTTTTCTGTCTCAGGATTTAAGATTTTTACATAAGCATAATCAAAGTCAGGATGTACACTTACAGCTAAATTTGCTGGTATTGTCCAAGGTGTAGTTGTCCAAATTAAAACATATGTTGTATACTCTTCTGATTCTTGATCTTTTAACTGGAACTTAAGATAGATAGATGGATCTTCTTGTTCTCCATAATCTATTTCTGCCATAGCTAAAGCTGTCTCACAATGAGGACACCAAGTAATTACTCTTTTATCTTGAACTAATAAATTTTTTTTATGTGCTTGTTGTAATGTCCACCAACAGGATTCCATATAATCATTATCATAAGTCACATAAGGTTTATCCCAATCCATCCAGATTCCAAGATTTTCAAATTGTTTAGTCATTACATTTTTATTTTCAACAGCAAATTTTTTACATTGATCTACAAAGTTATCAATTCCATATTTTTCTTCAATTTCCTGTTTACTTTTAATGTTAAGAAGTTCTTCCACTTTATGTTCTATTGGTAAACCATGAGTATCCCATCCAGCTTGTCTTCTTATACTGTGTCCAGTCATACTCATATATCTAAGATATGAATCTTTAATTACTTTGTTCCAAGCTGTACCTAAATGTATTTTACCACTACAATATGGTGGGCCATCTAAGAATGAATATTTAGGTTGTGTTTCTCGTAATTTGTTTGTTTTTGTATAGATTTTATTATCTTTCCAAAATGATTGCATTTTCTTTTCTAAACTTTTATTGTATCCATGATCTACCTCTTCTATTGGCATATCATCTATCTCCTATTATATTTGTTATATTTTTATTGTAAACAAGTAAGGTTTATTCTTTAAAATTCCTTAGTTTTGTATAAATTATGGGTAATTTAATGAGTTTAATTTTTGTATATTGTTTACTAATACTTTTTTTTAGTTTATTTTAATTCTTTTTTGATAAACTTCTATTAATTAGAAGTATAATATTAGTAAATACTTTCTTAATTTCTCTAATTATATGAACATTTAATATTGTTACAAATATAGAGATTTATTCATTATTTATATATGTAGATACTAACAGTAATATCTAACCCCTAATTATTTAAAATAAATAATATAAAATAAGTTTTCATTTCACCTAATTTAAGATAAATAAAATTGTTTAATAATATTTATCTTAAAATAATAATAATCTAAACAATATTAAAATAAACACAAAAATTAGAATAAATTAACATCAAAAAGTTATTATTTAATCTTTTTATTAATTTATTTTTTTAAAGATAAAAAAAATAAGAGTATGACTGAATAATTATTCAAAGAATATCCCTATAAAATTTATTAAAAAAAAACAAGTAATCAAGTTATTTCTTAATTACTTGATACATTTATTTTAAGCTTTTACTGTTTGAGTTTTGGTTGAATTTTTTGTTAATGTTAAAGTAGTTGTTATAGTACTTCCATAATATGCATTATTTTCTCCAGCTACAATAGTTAAATTATATTTACTATTTTTAAGTGTAGATGGTATTATAAAGTTAGTATTTAATGTACCATTAATAACTGTTAATGTTTTATAAGTTATTCCATTAATTTTTATTGAGACTTTGATTTTTCCTACTATTAACTTAACTTTTTCATCATATATTTTTCCAGAGATTTTTACTGTTGAACCTCTAACACCTGTTACAGGAGTAGTTGTTAATATTGTATTTGTTTTTAGTATTGTAATTAATCCAATTCCGTCTGCTCGGTTATAATAATTATTTCCAAATACTGCAGTTATATTATAATCTTTTGCAGAAGTACCATCAGGTATTGTATATGCTAACTTTGCTACTCCATCAGTTACATTTACTATAATTCCTTTTCCAGTTGTATCCTTAATTGTTTTACCTTGGAATTTGAATACTACTTTACCATTACTTATTATAGATCCATTAGAGTCATGAATTGTTGCTATTAAATTTATAGTATTTCCTGCTTTAATAGTTGTATTATTTACTACTGAAACATAAGCGGTACGTTTTGTAATATTAACTGGTTCTAAATCACTACGTGCACCATTATAATTAGTTGTTGCACCATATACTGCAGATATAGTAACATTATCTCGTGCCCATGAATATGGTAGGGTATAGTTTAATTTTGCCACTCCCTTAGATACATTGACATATATTACATTACCGTTTAAATCTTTTAATGTTTGACCATTGATCTTAAATACTACTTTTCCCACAGTTACTTTATTATTATATTGATCTTTTATTGTTGCTGTTAATACTGTTGTATAACCAATCTTTCCTGTTACAGGAGTTACTGATATTGTAGTATTAAGTTTAATGATTGTTGCTGTTGCAATTGCTGTACTATTTTTATATACATTTGTTCCATTGAATACTGCTTTAATTGTATGGTTTCCACCATTTAATATCGTTACAAATGATGAAATTCCTTCATTAATATTAGTAGATATTAAATATTTTCCATCTAAATAATAATCCACTATACCCCGTGATACTGGTATATTTTTTTCATCAACTATTTCTGCAGTTATAATACTTTCTTTGTTTGCTACAGTTGTAATATTACTTAGTATTATTGTTGTACCCACTGTTGTTACTGGTAAATTATTTAATACAGTATTATTTGTATTATCTACAGATGAATCACCAAATTTATTGTCTGATATTAAGTAGTTATAAGTTATTGTATTATTTTTTGAGTTAGGATCTATTGTAATAGTGTTATTTAAAAAGTTTGCTGAATCTGTTACTCGTAGAGTGTTATTATATATAATGGTATTTGTTGTTTTTACAAGACTTATTCCAGTATTATTTGGTGTAATAACATCCCCCGTAATTTTACCAACACTACTATTTCCTTTTGTATTTATGATATTATTAGTTATATTAGAATCGGATAATTGATACGTTCCAATACCTATTATATAGTTACCTTGACCATATAATGTATTATTTGTTGCAACATTTTCATTACCTTGGTATAATTCTACTAAATAAACTGTATTAGCATATCCTAAAACATTATTATTTCTTATTAATACATTGTTTATTGCACCTATATTATTTGTAGATACATATATTCCATAACTTAAATTGTTTGCTTTTGTATATACAGAATTATCAGAGATTATAGCATTATTTATTGGACCTAACAATTGGATACCATTAGCATATCCATTAGATATTGTATTAATTTGATTGGATATTAAAGAGGTATTATCTACACTTTGACTTGCAGTAATTCCATATACGTATCCAGTTCCTTGAGTGTTAACTGTAGTATTAGATATCATATTTCCAACAGAGGATATTGTTATAATATCATAAGTTGTAGGGTCATAACCATATCGCCCATAAATTCCAATACCTTGTATAGTTGGTTTAGATCCATTTGTAGTAGTTTCTGTTGTTTCAATATCATTATTATTTATTTTATTGTAACTAGCATTGTAAATGTAAATTCCCATTGTATTAGGTATTCCCCATAACATATCATCATATGTTATTGTTGTACTTGGTCCATTTACTACAATAGTGTTACCTTCAATAGTATTGTTATCTGATGATTCTACATGTAATCCATGAGTTATGTTATCATTAGTGTTGTATATTGTAACATCTTTTATTGTGATATTATTTGTATTATTTATTAAAATAGCTTCTTCTAATGAATTAGTATTATTTATAACTAAACCGGTTAAATTAGATCCTTCAGATCCATTTACAAATGCAAATGTAAAGTTATTATATACTATATTTCCTTCATCAACACTAATTATTGATACTGGTTCATTAATGTATAAAATTTTTGCATTAGTAGTATTTCCAAATTGACTTGCATTAGCATCGTTAATTATATATATACTTGATCCTGATGGAACATTGGTTAAATTGATGTAACCTGTTGATTGATCAAAGATAGTACCATATGTATTATTATTTAATATTAATGCTCCTTTAGGTATATTAGGTATATTTTCTTCAACTACTAAATTACTAGTTTCTGAATCATTTTCAACAGCATTATTTCCATAGTTAGTACTTGTAACTAAATAATTATATTTTACTGTTACATTACTTGCTGAAGCTGTATTTATTGCATATTCATTTCCCGTAATTATTTCATTACTTATTATATCAACAGAAGTCATATAATCATTTAATACTAATGGAACAACAGAATTTATATCTTTAAATTCGTTTTGTATTACTGTTATATTTTCTATTGGAGTTTTAATTGAACCTTTTATAAGAACTTGACCTTTAAATGTATTAGTAGATAATATAATGTTAGATTGTGATATAATAGTGCTATTTATTATATTACTTGTAATATTTACGTTAGCTCCTGCTGTGGTAAGTATTCCAATAACATTCTCATAAACGTTATTATTATCTTTTGTAGTTAAAGTATCAAATGTATTATTATATATTGTACAGCCTGCAGTTGCTATAGCTAATGAAATAGTATTATTATATACTTTACTATTAGGTAATAATGAATTACTACCTTTTGATATAACATTTCCAAAAATGATTGTACCTGTTGAAGTACCTTGACCATATTGAGCTGTTATATCTGAACCAACATAATCCACATAATTGTTACTAATTGTATTATTTGCTCCTTCAATACCAATTGCATAACATATACCTAAGGGTGTAGTAGGTCCTGTGATATTATTACTGTCCAATATATTATTATTGTTAATATATGTTGAATTAGGTAAATTATTTACATTATATGTAGTTAAATATAATAAATTACCACATGTATTTTTACCTACAATAGTATTATTTCTTACAAGACAATTTGTAGCCCATGCTAATACTAAAGTACTATGTCCACCATTATTATCCGTAGAGAAATAATTATTTGTTATAGTAATGTAACTTGAATTATCACGTACTGATGTTACACCAACAGTATCTCCAACAACTTTATTAGATACAGATACATTATTATGATCAAATGTTACATATTTTGCATTTTTTATATAAACTTGAGTATTATATATTGTTATATAACTAACATTACTGTATGATCCATTAGCATTTATTGTAAATGATGGTACTTCATTTGTTGATGATATAATTGTTCCATTATGAGTACTACTAGTAAAATTGATAGGTTTATTGATTACTATATTACCCTTAGTTGATAAATCAATTGTATCTTGTAAATCAAGAGTATCCCCCTCAGATACATTATCTGAAAGTAAACCTTCTGAAGTGAAATAACTTGAATAAGTATTGTTAGTTAATATATAAGTTTGACTAGCTTTATTTGTAAGAGTTTTGATTGTTTTTACAGTAATATTTGTTGGTTCTACTGTTTGTACTTTATTACATGCTGTATTAATCGTATTGTCTTTAGTGTTTAATGAATCGCTAGTTTTAAGATTATTAGTTGTAAAAACTGTTTTCTTATTTATTGATTTTATATTATTATTTACTTCATTACCTGCTACTTGATTATTTGTTTGAATTTTATTCAAAGTATTTTCTTGAATACTTGTATTAGGAGCAGTAGTATTTGTTACAGAACTTGATGTTTCAATATTCGTAGTTTGACTATCAGTAACTACATTGGTACCATTATTAGATACATCTGTAGCAGATACTGCTGCTATTCCAACAAATAAAATCATGACAGCTATTAAAAGAAGTGATATTGTTCTTTTATTCATAATATTTAATTTGTCTCCTTATTAGTTATTTATAAAAATATTTCAAATTCAGAAAATATTAAATCATTATAAAATTTCCATGAATAATATAATATTAACTTGAATATTATATAAATTTTATTTACTCAAAAAATAATGTGCAACTTTAAAATAAAAAAATAAATCATTACAAGGGGAAATATTCAAATTAAAATGATAACTAATAAAAATATTTAAAAAAAGATATAAGAAAAATAATAAAGATTATTCTTCTTTAGTATTTATGCCATTTGAAACCATATCTGGTTTTTTAACTGTATCTGAATTATCAATTTTAACTTTTTTTGACAATTCTTTATCATTGAATAACTCAGCTATTCCTCCAAGAGATCCTAATACACCTGATACTTCTGTTGGTAAAAATATTTTTGTGGAATTTCCATCAGCTACTTTTTGAAGAGCTTCCAAGTATTTAATAGCAATAAGATCATTTGTTGGATCTCCTACATGTATAGCATTATATGTTATTTCTGTTGCTTTTGCTTGACCTTCAGCTATAGCTACTTCTTTATATTTATTTGCATCTGCAACTTTTTCAATGGATACTGCTTGACCTTCTGCTTCTAATATTGCAGCTTGTTTATCTCCTTCTGCTCGTTTAATCTCAGATTGTTTATAACCTTCAGATTCAAGTATTGATGCTCTTTTCATTCTTTCTGCTTTCATTTGTTTACTCATAGCATCAACAATATCTTTAGGTGGTTCTATTCTTTGAATTTCTACCCTAACAACACGTGTACCCCACTTATCAGTAGCTTCATCTAAAACCTCTCTAAGATGGGTATTAATCATTTCTCGTGATGTTAAAGTTTGATCAAGTTCTAAATCACCAATTATATTTCTTAAATTTGTTTGTGCAAGTTTAGTTATTGCTTGATAAAAATTTACAACATTATAAACTGCATTAAATGGATCAACTACCTCATAAAATATAACACAATCTACTACAACAACAGTATTATCTTTTGTAATTACTTCTTGGGGTGGTACATCAACTACTTGTTCTCTTAAATCTACTTTTCTAATTTTTTCTATAAATGGTATAAGAAATACTAATCCACTTTCTACAGTTCTCTGATAACTTCCTAATCTTTCCACTACACCTTTTTCAAAAGGTCTTAAAATATTAATTGATTTAAAAGCAAATACTATAATTAAAATTATTATTATGATTAATAAAAAAGTTCCATCCATAATTATCCCTCCTCTTTATTCTATTTTTTTAACTACTAATTTTACTCCTGAAACATTTTGAACTATAACTTCTTCTCCCTTTTGAATATCTTGATCAGATATAGCTCTCCATTCTTCACCATATATTCTTATTCTACCACTACTTTTTGGATTTATATTCTCTATTGTAACACCTTTCTTTCCAAGAAATCTATCTGTAGTTGCTTTTTTCTTTGAACTATTCTTTGTTAAATGTTTAGCCAATGGTCTTGATATTATCACGAATAATATAGTTATTACTATAAAAGCAATGACTTGTTGAACAGGATCAAAGTTATAATAATTAAGTATTCCTGCAGCAATTGCTCCAAAACCTATTGATAAAAGGAAAAAGCTTAACGATAATAATTCACAGATGATTGCTACAATAGCAAGAACTATCCAAAAATCAAATGTTAATGTGATCATTATTTTTCATCCTTGCTTATGCATATTTCATTTTTATTCCTATAATTTTTATAATATACCAATAAAACAAAAACTATTTAATGGTTGTATATAACTTAATTAAATTTTCATTCTATTAACATTACCCCCAATTACTCAAGTTATTCTATTACATAAACTCCATAATAATTTTTAAAAAAATTAAATATTAATAAATATTAAAAAGATAGAAACAATAAAATAAACATATATATAAAAATAGAGAATATGGACACTTTATTAATTATCTTAATACTCATAGGAATATTTTATATTTTTGGGACTGTAATTGATGGAATAATATATAAAAATGACAATAACCGTTCTTTACCTGATAAAAAAATGGAACTGTACATGTTCAATAAAGACTTAATAAATTGTACAAAAAATGCAACAGAACCATTAATTAGATATTATGAAGATTCTGGACTAATATTTATGATAGACAACAAAACAGGAAACCTTTTTTGTATTAGAAAAGCATTAACAAATAATCAACTAAAACAAAAAAGTACACAATACATCAAATCTAGTGAAGAAATCGCTAAAAACATAAAACCTAATGAATATATTCAGAATAACAAACCAATTATGATAAATTACATACAAAAAGCTGAGGAAAATCCTTATATCAATATCATAGACCTATTAACATGGGAATTATAATAAAAAGGTAAATAAAATGATAAAATTAAACTGGATATTGTATATACTAACAATAATTTTAGCGATATATCTTTTAAAAATGAGTATACATGCTATAACTTCTTATAGAAAAAATAAAAAATTATTGAATTACATAAAATCAAAAACATCTAGAACTAATAATAAAATATCATATACAATCCAATCAAATGATTTCTGGGGATACATCTATTTAATAAATGATTTAACAGGAGATCTTTATTGTATTCGTCCTTCTTTTAACATGCTAGAAAAATTAAAACGAAAAACATTTACCAATACTGCAAAAGAAGTAGTAAGTAATATTAATATTCAAGAAATTACACGATATTACTCGCCTGATATAGTAAATTACTTAGGATTACTTCAAGAAAGACCATTCATGGATACAAAAAAATATCTCAACCATCTGAAGTAACAATTTAAACTAAATAAAAAGATTTATATTATTTAATTAACTTAAATGAAAAAATAGAAGAATCAATTTTCATCAAATTCTATTTTAAATCCAGTACCTTCACAATCCATAACTACCATAGTACCTCCAAGTTGAAGTGTAAGATTTTGAACCACCATTAATCCTAAACCATTAAGATTATTTAAATCAAAATCATCAGGCAATCCCACACCATTATCTTTAAAGATTAACGTATAATTTTTACCTTTTTTTCTAAATTCAATATATAACTTACCTTCTTTATCATTCGGAAATGCATATTTTATAGTATTAGTAACTAATTCATTTATAATAAGACCTAATGGAACAGATTGTTCCATGTCTAAATCTATTGATTCAATTTTAGAATTAAAAGTTATATTAGATAAATACATATCAAATAAAGAATCCACTAAAGATTCAACATAATCTTTCATATTAACATCAGATAATGAAGCTGATCCATAAATTTTTTCATGTATCAATGCCATAGCATAGATACGATTTTCAGTATTAATTAAAATAGTTCCTTGGTTA
The DNA here is from genome assembly GCA_964399835.1 of uncultured Methanobacteriaceae archaeon. Taxonomy (GTDB): domain Archaea; phylum Methanobacteriota; class Methanobacteria; order Methanobacteriales; family Methanobacteriaceae; genus Methanosphaera. Next base: position 24,213 of record CAYNSJ010000004.1, read on the forward strand.
GACTCATAATTTCTATTTAAATTAATTAAACTTAATATTATTTGTAAATTATTTTTAACTCTATGATGAACTTCTGTAAGCAATATTTCTTTATCTTTTAATGCTGTTTCTAATTGATTTTGATATTCTGTTTCACTTGTAATATCCTGATTAAAACTTACTCTATCAATTATTTTACCATCTTTATCATAATCTTGATGTATAACTGTTTTAATACATTTAATATTACCTTTACCCGTTTTTACTCTTTGATTAAATGTAACATCAGGATTTTCTGGAGAAAGTAAATCAATACAGTCTTTTCTATGTTTTAAATCGTCTTCTATAACAAATTGTTTTACAAGATTTTTGGTAGCACCACGATATTTTACTGGATCAATTTCAAGTATATCAAATACCTCAGGCGTCCATTTTGAATGTATTAAATCCTCAGAATATCCAATAGCAGTTTTACTAGCTGATTGAATCCTATTTAAATTATTTTGAAGTTTTAATGTTTCGTTCAAAGATTCTTTTAACCTATTTTCTCTTTCAACTTCTTCAGTTATATCTTGGAAGAAACTAACATGAGATAATCTATTTCCTTCTTCATCAAAATCATATGCTACAAATGTCTGGATATACTTTAATTCTCCTGTAGAAGATAACCCCCTTTGAATAAACGAAATTTCTGGATTTTCAGGAGTACATTTAGCGTGATTTTCTAACCATATATTTTTATCTTCATTTATAATATGACCTGCCATAGTACCCAAATAATCATTTATATTCATATCAAGAATACTAAATCCATCAGTAAACCAAACAATATTACTATCATCTTGATCATTTTTATAACACATAGATGTTTTACTTATTCCTTGAATTCTTTCTAAATTCTTTTTTAGCATTAATGAATTATCTAATGCATTTTTTAATCTATTTTCCCTTTCAATTTGTTCAGATATATCTTGGAAAAAATTAATATATCCGATTTCATTACCTTCTTTATCATAATTACATAAAATATAACATTTTACATAAACAACTTTATTTTCACCATTTACAACACGCAAAATAGTGCTTGTTTCAGGATCATTTGGAGAACATTTATCATAAGCATCATGCCAATAATGTTTATCTTCTTCTAATACCACTTCAAAAAGATCACCATGATAATCTTCATAATCTTTAGGATCAACTTTTAATAAATCAAAAGCAGATGATGCCCAATTCAAAGTCCCCTCATCATTAGTATAACTTATAGCAGTCTTACTTATTCTTTGAATATGCTCTAAATTATTTTGTAATCTTAAGGATTCTTTTAAAGCTGTTTCTAATTCATTCAAATATACTTGTTGATCAGTAACATCTCGATAAAGTGAAATAAGCTCATTAGATTCTTTATCAATTTTTCTTGCTTTCAGATAACAGTATATATATCTTAGATTTCCTTTAGCTGTTCTTATTCTCATGATAAAATCAGTAGATGTATTACTTTTTTCAATTTTTTCATAATGCTCTTTTACTATATTTACATCTTCATCTATTACAAAATCCCATATGATATTTTTATTCACATCAGTATCAATAGGGTCCCTCTCTACTAATTCATAAAATATAGATGAACGCGTGAATTTACCATTTATTTGATAACTAATCCCTGTATCACTTACTAATTGAATTAATTCTAAATTTCTTTGGAAAAATAACGATTCTTTGTTTTTCTTTTCCATTTCTTGTTTATTAAATTCTTGCTCTGTAATATCATTAAAAATAGCCATGACGGCAGGTTTACCTTCATAAACTATATAATTACCCATTACATCAAAAGAATAATAAATTTTTTCATTTTTTTTAAATTCTAATGACATTTCATAAGAGTCTAATTTTTCATTTAAAATAGTATCAATATTTTTATATATCAACTCAACCGAATCATCCACAAATCCAAAACTTCCCACCTTTTTATCAATGACATCATCAGAATTTTCATAACCAAACAATCCAAGATACTTCTTATTACATTTAACATAATGTCCATCTTGGATAATGATTATAGGAGTTATATTATTGTTAAATAATAATTCTTGTTCAATAGACAATGAAGAGTAGTCAGTAGTATCTTTAGCTAAAATATCCACAAATCCATCTGTTTTTATGACTTTAACACTAAATCTTCTAATTATAATATCTTTTTCATAATAATCAAAAAACAATTTTTGAGGTTTATTTGTTTCATAAACTTCTTTCATTATTTTAAGTATTAATTTATTTTGATCCATAGATAAAAAAACTTCAGATAAAAACGTACCTTCAAAATCATATGAATCAACAAAAAAATAGTTTAAAATTGATTTATTTAAAAAAGATATATAGAAATCATCAGAATTTTCAATTGGAGCATATATTGCAACACAATAATCTAAATTATTCAGTAATTGTTTAATTCCTTCTTCTATCACAGGTATGTTACTTGTTCTTCTAAGATTTTTATTATTTAAATTTTTATCAAAATAAAACTGATCTAATTCACATAGATTTTCATCAAGAATTTTTATATACATTTATGATCTTATCCATTTTTTATAATAAAGTTTCATTGTTAATTATAGTTATGTCCCTTTTTATAAATAAGCCTATCATAAAACTTAGATAAGTAAAATATTTATTAATAATTCTTATAATATAAAAATAGAATATTACACTAAAATATAGCCATTTAACGTAAATTAAAATATTTTTTAAGTTACGTATTTATACAAGTAAATTTACTACTTGTTCTTAATATAATAACATTAATCTTAATAAATAACAAATTAAAAAAAAATAAGTAAATTTCCAAGATAAAAAAAACTATTAAACTTTTATTGATCACAAACAAGAAAGTAAATAGCTTAAAATATGATTATAAAACTAAAAAAAATATTTAAAATAAAAAAATAGGTAATTTAATTTATCATTCATCATAATTATTTTCTTCAATAGGAGTAACACTAATATCATTAGAATCATTTACAGATTCAACATTTTCTTTTGTATTTGAATTCTTATATTCTATATAAAATAAACTTATTTTAAAACCAAACCATATAATGAAAACACAAATGACTATGCATATTAAAATAACCCAAAAGTCAACACTTGGATCAATCCAGGTAGTATAATTAAATAAGTAAGATACAATTAAAATAGCTAATGCTACAATAGTAGCATAAATAAATGAAAAATCAAATGTATAATTTTCCATGAAATAACCTAGTATAAAAGAACTTAAAATAAGAGAATAACCAGGCAATTTTGTAATAACTAATAATAATATACCTAAAAATAAACTAATCATTAGATGTTTATACTCAAAATGAGAAAACATATACGTATAATACTCTTTTTCATCCATATTTTTTACATCCAATCTCTTAACTATATATTTTATTTTTCTAGTTATATTATTATGTGTATAATTATATTTTTTAAATTAAAAATAATAAAAGAATTTTAAAATAAAATGATCAAAATACTATTTCTTTGTTATATTAACATTAATTTTACCTGTACTATTATTATACACAGTTAACGTACCACTATATACTGCCTCTATTGTTAAATTTTTATTTACCCATTTGTTTGGTAGTATATAATTAGTTTTAGCTATTCCATTAGTTACATTTACTACTAATGCTTTATTATTTGAATCTTTTAATGTCTTTCCATTAATTTTAAATACTACTTTCCCACCAGTTACATTATTTCCTTTTTGATCTGTAACATTTGCTTGTAAAATTACAGTATTATTTACTGATTCTTTAATAGGATTTACTTTTGTTATTGTAGCAGTTTTTATATAAGAGGTAGTGTTGGAATTTACATTAGAATGTATTTCTGAAAAATTATCTTGTTGATTTATAAAATTCATAGGAGTTACTGTCATAAATAAAAATAATATTAATGTTATTAATATTAATATTAAAAAAGTAAGTTGTTTTTTATTTATCATAACATTCCACATATCACATGACAGATAATAAAATTAAATTATATAATTAAAAAAAAGTAAAAATTATTTTATTATGAATTAAACTCCATAATAAACTTTAATTCTTTAGAATGTTCTTAATTTTCCTTCTACCATGAAGTCAGTGATATCAGTGATGTTTTCAAGCCATTTATCAATGATTCTTGTTACGTCTTGTTCTACATCTTCTATTTTATATCCTTCTTCTGGTTGAATATGTGCTGTTGCAGTTCTTGGTTGATCGATTGGTTTTCCTATTTGACTTAGAATAACCATATCAATATTTTTTACTCCTTCTACATCTGCTATTACTTCTCTAGTAATTTCATTAGATAAAAGATTGTAAATTTTTCCTACATGGTTTATTGGATTTTTACCAGATGTTGCTTCCATAGACATTGGTCTGTTTGGAGTAATTAATCCATTTGCCCTATTTCCTCTTCCTACAGATCCATCATCACCCATTTCTGCACTTGTTCCAGTTACTGTTAAATAGTATCCAGATTCATCTTTAGCTGTTTCATCATCAGCAGTATTAACAAAGGTTTCTACATTAAGATCTGTTACTTTTACTGCAAGATCTGCTACTGTATCATTGATTTCTTGTTTTATATTTAAATATGCATCCCTATCATCAACATATTTTGAAACCATTGCTGCAGCAATAGTTAAAGTTATATTATCTTTTTCTCTTAATCCCATTACTTTTATGTCTTCTCCAACAGCTGGATTTATTTTTTTGAATTTTTTATTATTTAATAATTCTTCAGTTTTTAATACTAAATTTTCTGTTTCTGAGAACGGTGCGAATCCTACTCCGAAAGATGTGTCGTTTGATGATGGGATTGTTTTATCTCTTCCAAATACATCTCTTAAATCTGGTGAACCTTCCCCAATCTTACATTCGACTACTGTACCAGTTTCTACATTGAGGTTTATTATGTTTTCTTTTAGGAATTCTTTTGCAGTTTCTATTGCAATTGTATCTATTCCAATTTTATGTTCTTTTCCATCTAATTGGAATTCTTGTACTGCTCTTCCAGTAAGTAATATTTCTATTGGTTTTAATATTTGTCCTCCCCCAAATTTAGGGTCAGATTCACCTGCAGTTATTTGTACCTCATCAGTATTATGATGTAATACTGATCCACATTTTTCAATATAAGTTCTTGAAAGTGCTCTACTTACTGATTCTGCTATTCCATCACTTATACTATCTGGATGGCCTATTCCTTTACGTTCAACAATTTCTATTTCATTTTTTTCAACTGGTTGTTGTATTAATTTTTCGATTCTTATATTTCGCATGTTAGTCCTCCAATTTGATTAGAGTTATATCTTTTGATTATCTTAATTTCTTATAATTATTTTTTTAAATAGTTAAATTTAATTTTCCATTACCCAATTTAAGTTAGTTTTTATTTTACTAAAAAGAATTAGTACTTTTTGATTTTGGATATCTAAGATATTTATTTAAAAAATTACAGGTCTTAGTTTTTGGATATATTCTTATTTATTTAGTCCAAATAAAGTATAATTATTTAATAATTTTAAATTATTTTCTATTTATATATTTTATTATTTAATTATTTAATATTTAAGATAAAAAATCTAATATATAGTAAATTTTTCTTTATTTTAAATTTTTAGAGAGTTATTTTAGAACCATTTGGTACCTTCATACATAAAGTATAATTGAGTTTAAGAAAGAATTATTAATTAAATTATTATTTATTCATATAACTGTATTAATAATAATTGATATATCATATATATGTTATGGAAATATACAAAATAATTATTATAAACAAAAATAATAAACAATGTCTAACAGTTAAACACGCATCAAATTTTATTAAAAGATTAAAAGGATTAATTAATAAAACAGAGATAAAACAAGGATTAATATTCATACAAAAAAACAAAACTTCAAGATATTTAGCTTCTATACATACACATTTCATGAAAGAAACAATAGACATAATATTTCTTGATAATAATAAAAAAATCCAAGATATTACAACATTAAAACCATGGAAAATATATACACCTAAAAAAGGAAATATAAAATACATATTAGAATTACCACAAAACACAATAAAAAACAACAAAATAACTAATAATACTATAATAGAAATAAAAAAGAAACAATGAGGTGAGAATAATTAAATTAGAAGAAGTAAAACAAGAGAAAACAATGGCAGCAAAAAGAAAAGTACAAAAAGCAATGAATATCACTAGAACAAAAATGAACAGAGGAAAATTTAGACCCGAAGATTTCGCAGTAGTATATGAAGAAATAGAAACCAATAAAATCTCAAAAGAATTTGACAACTACAAAATTGTACACATAACCGATATCCATTTAGGTCAATGGATAACTCCTGAAAAATTATTAGGTTTAGTACATATGATAAATAAACTAAATCCTGATTTAATAGCTTTAACTGGAGATTATGTATCTTATTCAGCAGATAATGAATTATTCTACCTCAAAACATGTTTAAAAAAATTAATGCCAAAAGACGTAACTGTATCTGTATTAGGTAATCATGACCATTGGACAAATCCAGATAAAATAAGAAAAACATTAAAAGAGTCTGGAGTTATAAACCTTGACAATGATGTTTATATAATAAAGAGACACAACCAATATTTACAAATAGCAGGAGTAGACAGTATTACAGTACATAGAGATAATATTAAGAAAGTTCTAGAAAAATTAAAGGATAATGAACCTGCAATAATGTTAGCTCATGAACCTGACTTTGCTGATACAACTGCTGCAACTGATAAATTCATATTACAATTATCTGGTCATAGCCATGGAGGTCAAATACAAATTCCCCAAATAGGAACACCTATACGAGGATCAAACTTTAAAAAATATCCATTAGGTAGATATCAAGTGAAAAATATGGTGCAATATACAAATCCCGGAGTTGGAACTAATGTATTTTGGTTTAGAATTAATTGTCCCCCAGAAATCACCGTAATAACATTAAAAAGGAAGATGAAAACATGAACATAGTATGGGGTATAACAGGTGCTGGACACTTATTAAGAGAAAGCCTTGAAATACTAGATGAAATAACTAATAAAAACAATAATGTAACAATTATATTATCAAAAGCAGGTCTAGAAGTTATACAAAATTATGGTTATAATAAAAAATTAGAGAATATTATAAAAAAAGACCCTAAAAATAGTATAATTACAGATGAAGAACAACAATATAGTTATCCTTTCTCAGGAAAACTAACACATAACAAATATGATATGATAATAATATCACCAACAACTGCAAATACCACAGCAAAGATAGTAAATGGTATAGCTGATACTTTAGTAACAAATGTAGTAGCTCAATCAGGTAAAGGTCAAATACCTACAATAGTAGTACCTGTAGATCAAAAAGAAGGTACATTAAATACAATACTTCCAATATTTATTGAAGGAAGTTTATGTCAAAGATGTAATCCCTGTCCTGCAAAGTATGTATGTCCAACAGATGCAATAGAACCACCAACAATAAACACATCCAAATGTATAGGATGTAAAAAATGTAAAGATGCATGTGAACATCATGCAATAGTAACTGATAAAATAATATCAATATTGATACGACATATTGATGCTAAAAATACAAGAAAATTAGATACAATAGAAAATATAACTACTGTTTTAAAACCTGAAGATATTTTAGATTATCTTGAATAAAAAAAATAAAAAAAGAATAAGTATATATATTAATTTTCTTCTTCCTTCCATACCTTTTCCATTTCTCTTTTAAAGAATTTATTTACAGATTCAGCACCAATAATTTTATTATTTAATGTCCAATTACTTGGATATAATATAAATGGTTCTGTCTGAGTTCCACCAACACCACCATGACTTCCAATTAATTCTTCAAATGCATAAACTTCATTAGTATCTTTATCATATGAACTATTTACTAATATATCTGGAGCATATTTATAACTATCAGTACGTTTTAAATGATCCACAACATTATGGCCAAAGTCTTTTAATGGATTTTCTCCTTTATAAGTATCTGTATCAAGATAATATACACTATCTTTTGACATGACAACAGTTCCATATAATGCTGATTTTACCATTATAAAACCTATTCCAGGATGATTTATCAATCCATGAATCAAACTAGGAAATGAATCTTCAATCTGTTCATAAGTTAATCTTACATTCCAATCAGTAAAATAGATTAGACCTAAATTTCCTGAAGCTAATACAATCGTCTGTGCAGTCTTATTTTTCAATACTGTTTTTTTACTTAATTTTACACCAATTCCATATTCTTTTGATAAATCATTTATTCTTTCAACTAATGGTATCTCATTATTTAAAAAGATCTTATCTTGTATTGATTCATTTTCACGAAACTTATTAAATGCTTTATGTTTAACTTTTTTAATTTGATCTATTGTTTCCATATTTTTCAAGTAGACTACAGTTTCTGTATTTTTAATATAATCTACAGTCTCATCAAATTTATCATCAATTTTTTGAGTTTGTTCTTCTGCATAATTTTTTATAGATATTTGATCGCTTAAATGATCTTCATTTGAATATAATATACTGTGTACTGATATATTATCAGGTAAATTATTTTTCACAAGTTGCTCTAATGTTATTCCATACTTTTGTTTAAAAGTTGGTCCACCACTTTGTCCATGGTCAGAAAGTACAGTTAAATAATATTTACGTTTAGATTCCTTTATAGATCTTTGTATATGCTGAAATTGTTTATCAATTTGTCTTAATGCAAAGAATGCATCATAATCTTCAATTCCAGAATGATGAGCTATTTCATCATAACCCATATAAGTAGCATAAATTACATTATATTCCCCTTTGAATATATCTCCAATAAGTGAAAATGTTGTAACTTCTCTTAATACTACATTTGCTCCTGCACGTGCTACTAGATATGATGGTTTTCGTATTAGCCTAGGCTTTATATTCTTGATAATTTGTCTAATTTGAGATGCAAGTTCTAAAACAAAATCCCATAAAAACAATAACATTATTCTTGCAAAATTATAAGGTGAAGAATAAAGATAATACCATGTTTTAGTATACAAATTTTTTATCCTTGAAAACTTACTACAAGTTAATATTACATCTGAAGCATCCCCTGAAAATAGATTTGCTCGACTAGCTCCATTATAAGATAATAAACCATCACCATCAGAAATTCGTTTTTCTAACATTGCAGAATCTTTAAAATTATTTGAAGATACAATTTTATTACCATGTTCTTTTTCAACCCATCTAAAAGCGGGCATATTATCATTATGGCCATGAAGAATACCTGCTTGAGATACACCCGTTTGAGAAGATAAATCAGTTTCCCAAGTAGTTAATTTATGAGATCCATCTTTTAACCATTTTTCTAATGTAGGCATATCCCCTCTTTTTAATGCTTTATCTAATATGGGTCTAGCAAGTCCATCAATTTCCATAAATATAAAACCAGGTTTTTCAGAACAAGAATTATTATTTCTTTCTAACTCTTTTTTTAAAATATAATTATAATATGTATTATCTGCATCAATACTTAAAACTACAGATATTGCTGAATTTATAAGACCTAATAGTAGTGGAACTGTAAATAGAGCAGATCCCTGAATTGTAATTCCAGATATAAATTTACTAATTATCCATAACATTACACCATTTAATAGAAATGTTCCAAATCCAAAGGTAGATACTAAAAAATCTAAGGTGTAATATGATATTAAAGGCCATAATAATAAATTAAATACAGATAACAATATTATTGTTATAAATGCTGTATGAATATCATATAATGCAAAACCAGGAATAGTTCTTAATAAATAAAAAAATAGTATTACTTCTAATATTATAAAAATTATGGATTTAAGAAGTAGTACAAGTAATTTTCTTGTTTGTCTTGTTATATTTTTCATTATTTTAATCCATAATTAAATTCAATAAATCAATAAAAAAAGATGTAAAAAAAATAAAAAAGAGAAGGTTAAAAAAAATTAATCATAATTAAAAGTTTATGTAATCGTAACCCTCGTTTCCATCTTCAAAAGTATAATGAACTTTTGTAAAGTCTTGCATGAATTCAGTTACATCATCAGTTACATCTTTATTGTCCATTAAAACTTGTTTAATAAAGTTTGCAACATCTTTCATATCATTTTCTTTAAATCCACGATGTGTTAATTCTTGTGTTCCCATTCTTATACCAGATGGATCATCACTTTCATTTACATCATCCCATGGAAGTAAGTTTTTATTTAAGATAATGTTATTATTTTGTAAGGTTTTAGCCATTTTAGCTACGTCACCTAATTCTTTAACATCCATTACAACTTGATGTGATTCTGTGAATCCTTGATCTTCACATAATACATTGAAACCTAATTCATGTAATGCTTGAGCTAATGCTTGAGCATTTTTAATAGTTTGTTTAGAATATGCTTCTCCGAATTCTAACATTTCTGCTGTTGCAATTCCTAATCCTGCTACATGGTGTAAGTGATGATTACTTACTACTCCAGGGAATACAGAATTATCAATTTTTTTATGTAAATCTTCTTTACAAAGTATTATTCCACCTTGTGGTCCTGGGAATGTTTTGTGTGTACTTCCAGTTATAATGTCTGCTCCTTCTTTTACTGGATCTTGGAATTGATTTCCTGCTATTAATCCTAAAACATGAGCTCCATCATAAATAACTTTTGCTCCTATTTCTTGAGCAGTTTCTACTGCTTCTTTAACTGGATGAGGGAATAAGAAAAGACTTCCACCAAGAACAATTGCTTTTGGTTTTTTCTCTAAAATTTTCTTTTGCATTGCATCTATATCAATACACATAGTATCACTATCAAATGGGATAGTGGATACTTTTAATCCTCTAATTCCAGCAGCACTAACTCCAGCATGGCTTATATGTCCTCCTTTAGGAACTTCTAATGCCATTATACGTTCACCAGGTTTTGCTACTGCAAAGAAACTTGCAAGATTTGCTACTACTCCAGAAGTAGGTTGTACATTTACATGTTCAGCACCAAATAATTTTTTTGATAATGCTATAGTTTCTTCTTCTATCTCATCTATGTAAGTACATCCTTCATAAAATCGTTTACCAGGTAAACCTTCAGCATACCTATGTGAAAGATCTGAAGCCATTGCTTCTCTTACTGCTTTACTTGTGATGTTCTCACTAGCAATTAAATTCAAACTGTTTTTCATCCATTGATGATGTTCTTTTGTGATATCTTTAATTTTATCTGCATATTCTTTATTTGACATTTAATATTATTCCTCCAACAAATCAAGCTTAAGGGGGTGTTAAATTATTAATAATAATAATAGATTGGACTCATTTAAAATTTATACAAACTTAATATTTTTAATTAATCTAGTAATATTTCTATTTTACTTATAAATTAATATCCATAAAAAGTATTTCAATAATATAATCAGCAATTATCTCTTTTTTTTTATTTTATGGTCAAAATCATATATTATCTTGAATAATTTACTGTTATAGATTAATAGATTTTAAAATTACCATTATTCATTATATATTTAGTAAAAAAGAATATAATCTTAATGTTAATGATTTAAAAATTTATTATTTATATTTTGTATAAATCTATTATCCAATTATATATATAATTATATTATAACTATTAATTAAGTTTTTTTTTAAAAATTTGTTAATTTGAAAAATATAGTAATTTTTTTATATTATATTTTAAATGTTTTTTAGAATTAGTTGTAATTTTATTTAGGTGGTCATTAAAAAAATAAGTAAAAAAAAGAAGAGTTAATAAATTCCTCTTTTTTTAAGTAAGTACGTTCATACTTTAAGATTATTTTCCTAAAGCTGCATCGATTTGAGCCATGATTTGTTCTGTTTTGAAATGTGATTGATCGAGTGCACCAGTTGGACATGCTCCTACACAGGTTCCACATCCTTTACATAATGCTCCGTTAACTTTGGATTTACCATCAACAATTTCAATTGCTCCAAATGGACATAACTCAACACATATTTGACAACCACCACAGTTATCTTCATCTACACCAGCAATAATAGGTTCAATTTCTACTTCTCCTTTGATCATAGGAATTGCTGCTCTTGCTGCTGCACCAGATGCTTGGGATACTGTATCAGGAATATCTTTAGGACCTTGAGCTACACCTGCTAAATATACACCATCAGTCATGGTATCAACAGGTCTGAGTTTAGGGTGAGCTTCCATATAGAATCCGTCTGCACTTTTAGATAATGCAAGGGTTTGTCTAAGTTCTTCAGAGTTAGAAGGAGGTACAAGACCTACAGATAATACAACTAAATCATATGTAAATGCAGTTGATTTTCCTAAGAGAGTATCTTCTGCACGTACTGTGATTGTTTTATCTTCATTTTCGATAAGTTGTGCTGCTTTACCTCTGATAAATCTAATTCCGTATTTTTCTTGTGATGCTCTGTAGAATTCTTCGTATCCTTTACCGAATGCACGGATATCAATGTAATAAATAGTTACTTGAGTATCTGGTTCGTGGTCAACACATAATTGTGCGTTTTTCATTGCATACATACAACATACTCTGGAACAGTATGGATTTCCAACTTTTTCGTCACGAGATCCTACACATTGAATAAATGCTACTCTTTTTGGAGTTTCTCCACTAGAAGGTTGGATTACATGTCCTTGTGTTGGTCCAGATGCGTTTATGTATCTTTCTATTTGTAGACCAGTAATTACATTTTCAGCTTGATCGAAGATGTATTCTTCTTTCTCAGATGCATCGAATGGGTCGTATCCTGTTGCTACAATAATAGTACCTATATCAAGTTCTAATTCAGTTGCTTCTTGATCGTGATCAATTGCACCGATTTCACAGTTTTTATCACATAAGTGACAGTTGATACAGTATTCTTTATCAATTGTTGCTACGAGAGGTACTGCTTGTGGGAATGGAATGTATGCTGCTTTTACCATACCAGTTCCTTCATCGAAGTAGTTTGGTATTTCTATTGGACATACTTCTTGACATACTCCACAACCTGTACATGTATCTTCATTTACATATCTAGGTTTTCTTTCTACTGTTACTTTGAAGTTACCTATGTATCCATCTACATCTTTTACTTCTGAGTAAGCTAATAACTCAATGTTTTCGTGTTTACCAGCATCTACCATTTTAGGTGCTAATATACACATTGAACAATCAAGTGTTGGGAAAGTTTTATCGAGTTGTCCCATTCTTCCTCCGATGGTTGGGTTTCTTTCTACTAAGTAGGTTTTGAATCCCATATCACCTAAGTCAAGAGCGGTCTGGATACCAGCTACTCCTCCACCAATAACCATTGCAGTTTTTGTTACAGAAACTGTTTCTGATTCTAAAGGTGTTAAGAGTCTTGCTTTTGCACATCCCATTCTAACTAAATCTTTTGCTTTTTGAGTTGCTTGTTCAGGTTGGTTCATGTGTACCCATGAATCCTGTTCCCTTAAATTTACAAATTCAAATAAAAATGGGTTTAATCCAGCTTCTTTTACAGCTCTTCTGAATGTTGGTTCGTGTAGACGTGGGCTACATGCTGCTACAATTACTCTATTTAAATTTTGTTCTTTAATATCATTTTGAATGAGTGACTGTCCTGGGTCAGAACACATGTATTTATATTCACGTGAAACTACTACATTTGGTATGCTTTTAGCATATTCACTTACTTCTTCACAATTTACTACTCCACCAATGTTTACTCCACAGTGGCATACGTAAACTCCCATACGTATTTCTTCTTTTTCATTATTAATATCGTCTGCCAAGTTAAATCACCTATTAATTTAAGACTATATCTTCATAATTATTTTTTATTTTCTAAAAAGTTTTTGTTAACCTAAAAATTTAACAAATTATATCCTAATAAAAATAATTTTTACGTCATAGTATTTAAAGTTTTATTTAGTTCATATGAAAACGTACGACTTAAAATATAAAATAATAAAAAAAAGAAAATAAATGAATTAATATAAAAATTAAAAAATAATTTATAAAATACCAATTAAAATAGGCAACGTAATTAAACTAAAGATCAAACTTGTAAATATACAAGCAGTTATAAGTGAAACATCTAATTTATACGTAATAGACAATACTAATGTAATCATTGCAGTAGACATAGCTGATTCCAATATTGCAACATTAGCATTTAACCCATTAACATGGAATAATAATACAAAAGCAAAAGCAATAACAGGTGCAATTATTAAACGAACAAAACTCGTATAACAAGCCGTACCAAAATGAGCTTTAACTTCTTTGAAATCCAAAGCAAGACCTAATGATAACATAATAAGAGGAACCGTAGCATTACCTAAATAAGAAAGTGTACTCATCAATACCGTTCCAATTTGAATATGAATCAAATTGAAAAATAAACCTAATATTGCAGCCCATAATGGTACAAAACTAATAACACTTTTTTCAACATTTTTTATATTTCCACCAAATAGCCATATCAATATTACACCAAAGATAACAAACACAAATGTAGTACCTATATTAAAAAATATTGCCCTTACAAAACCAGGATTACCAAATACACTCAATACAATAGGATAACCTACAAAACTACCATTTACCATAGAACATGCAAGTATAATAGTCCACATTTCTTTTTTAGACATACCTCTTACTTTAGCATAAATAAATCCTAATATTACACCCAAAAGACTTATTAAAATACATATCAACGTTATGTATACCATATTTATATCAAGTTTTGCAGATATAAGACTAGAAAATATCAAAGCAGGCATACTAATTTTCAAAACTATATCATTTAGTACATAAGAATCTTCTGATTTTAAAATACCAACTTTTTTAATAATATATCCCAATAAAATCATTAATGCAGGTACTAAAATAATTTCTAACGGACTTTGTGACAATCAAAATACCTCCCTTTAACAATCTAACGTGAAAAAAATATTCTTAATTTATTTTTAATAAAAATATTCTTTTTATAAAATAAGATTATATAATTATTTATTTCTTATATAATGTATCTATAACTTTTTATAATTAAAACTAATTATTATAAGATAATAAAAAATAGAAAAGTAATATTTATAGAAGTTCAAAAAGTAATAAAAAAAATAAATGATTTAATATAAAATTAAAAAAATCATTTATAATATACCTATTAAAATAGGTAACGTAATTAAACTAAATATAGTACTTGTAAATATACAAGCAGTCATAAGTGAAATATCTAATTTATACGTAATAGACAATACTAATGTAATCATTGCAGTAGACATAGCTGATTCCAATATTGCAACATTAGCATTTAACCCATTAACATGGAATAATAATACAAAAGCAAAAGCAATAACAGGTGCAATTATTAAACGAACAAAACTCGTATAACAAGCCGTACCAAAATGAGCTTTAACTTCTTTGAAATCCAAAGCAAGACCTAATGATAACATAATAAGAGGAACCGTAGCATTACCTAAATAGGTAAATGTACTCATTAAAGTAGTTCCAATTTGTATATTTAATATATTAAGTAACAAACCAAATATTACTGCCCATAATGGTACAAAAGTAAGAACACTTTTTCCAACATCTTTCATTGTTCCACCAAATACCCAAAGTAAAATTACTCCAAATAAAACAAATACGATTGTAGTAGACAAATCAAAGAATATTGCTCTTATGAAACCAAGATGACCAAATACACCCAATACGATAGGATAACCAATGAAACCACTATTTATCATTGCACATGCAATTATAATAGTCCACATATCTTTTTTAGACATACCCCTTACTTTAGCAAATATAAATCCTAAAATAGCACCACTTAAACTTATTAAAATAGATATTATAGGCAATAATGCCATGCTAATATCAATTTGTGCTGATATAAGATTAGAAAATATCAAGGAAGGCATACTAATTTTCAAAACTATCTCGTTTAATGTATAAGAATCTTTAGCTTTTAAAATACCCAATCGTTTAACAACATATCCTAACAAGATCATTAATGCTGGTACTAGAATAACATCTAACGGACTCTGTGACAATTAAAATACTCTCCTTTAATTAGATTGAATTAATAATTCATTAAAACTAGATTTCAAAATTAAAAAAAATCAATAAAATTTATTTAAGAATTATTAAAAATAAAAATGAATAATACTTATAGTGAAATTTAATAAAAATAAATAATTGATTTGGATAATGATTGATTATAAAATTAATAATATTATTAAAAAATAAACAATTATGAGGTATAACCTCTATCTTTATAAAAATAAATTTTCAATATCAAATACTAAAAATATTATATATTAATATTTATGTTAAACATTATAATAAAAGTTTTTTGATATAATGAAAAAAAGAATAAAAAAATAAATAATAAAAATTAGATCATAATCATCCCATCAAATAATTAAAATAATTACTAATTAAATAAAAGATTAATCACTTATTATACCAATTATCATATCATAAAAATGTCATTACGATAGGTACAGTCACAAGACATAAAACTGTAGTAGTAAATATACATGCAGTAATCAAAGAAACATCTAATTTATAATCTATAGCTAAAACCAAACCATTCATAGCACTAGACATACCAGACTCTAAAACAGCTACATTATAATTTAAACCTTTAACAGCAAAGAAACCCAATACAATAGACATTACAAGTGGAGCTAGAAGTAATCTTACACTAGACACAAAAAATGAATCAGATAAACGTTCACGAATCTCTTTAAATTTAAGTGATAATCCTACAGATAACATAATTAATGGAATAGTAGCATTACCTAAATAAGTTAAAGTAGTCATTATAACATTAGGGAGTCCAATATTAAATATGTTAAATAGTACTCCAAATAGAATTGCCCAAACAGGTATGAATGATATTAACCGTTTAATAACATCTTTTTGACTACCACCAAAGACTAATACTAAAATTACACCCCAAACTACAAACATCATAGCAGTAGATAAATCAAAAAATACTGCATGAACAAAACCTATATGTCCAAATGCTCCAGTTATTATAGGAAAACCCATAAATCCACTATTAATTAAACCACATGCAATTATAATAGCCCACATTTGTTTTGTTGGATATTTACGTATTTTAGCATAGATATAACCAATCAATGCACTAAATAATGTAATAAATAAACAAGAAACAGGTAACATTACCATACCTGCATCAATTTTAGCAACGGCTACATTAGAAAATATCAAAGAAGGTAAAGAAATTTTTAAAACAATATTATTTAATGTAACACTATCTTCTACTTTTAAAACATTTGTACGCTTTAAAAAGTAACCTAACATTATTATTAATGTAGGTACTAAAATAACTTCAATTGGACTTTTTAACATGAACTAATTATTTCCCCTTATACTCTTAATCATATAATATTATATTAAACAAAATTAAAATATTTAGTATCAAAAAAACCAAAATTAAGTTAAAATAAGTATTAATAAAATAAGTAGATTAAAATAGTTAATTGTTTTATTTAGTAAATTAAAATAGTATACTCTTTTAAAATAAATGTAATATAAAAAAAGATGAGGAGTAGTATTTAATCTACTAGTCCTTCTGTTGTTACTTTGAATACTGCTTCTCCTTCTGGTAAATGAGGACTGTCTACTAAACGTCCTATTCTTTTTCCAGATAATCCTTTTTTAAGCATTATCCTATATGTAGATGCGTGTCCTAATACGTGTCCACCTACAGCTTTAGTTGGTGTTCCAAAAAATGCATCTGGTTTTGATTGTACTTGGTTAGTAATTAATATTGCTACGTTGTATGTATTTGCTATATTTTGTAGTGTGTGTAAATGTTGATTTAGTTTTTGTTGTCTGGTTGCTAATGATTCACGACCTACATATTCTGCTCTAAAATGTGCCATTAATGAATCTACAATTATTAATTTAATGTTTACTCCACTTTGTATAAGTTCATTTACTTTATCTGCCATTAATATTTGGTGACTACTATTAAATGCTCTTGCTACATGTATTTTTTTAAGTACTTCTTCCACATCTAACCCAAATCCTGTTGCTATTTGTTGTACTCTTTCTGGTCTGAATGTATTTTCAGTATCTATAAATACACATTCTCCATCCAATCCACCTTCTTCTTCTGGTAATTGTACTGTTACAGCTAATTCATGTGATATTTGACTTTTTCCAGATCCAAATTCTCCGAATAACTCAGTTATAGATTGAGTTTCTACTCCCCCACCTATTAATTCATCTAATCCTTTACTACCCGTGGTTATTCTTCCAACTTCTTCTCTTCTTTCCATCACTTCATAAGCAGTTTCGAAATCTATTTTTTCTGCTTGCCTTGCAGCTTCTATGACTTTTTCTGCAACTCCCTCTCCAATTTCTACTTTTACGCTTAATTCTTTAGCTGTTGCTGTAGCTAAACGCATCATATCTGCAAAACCTGCATCTCTAAGTTTTTGTGCTGTTTTTTCCCCTACACTAGGTAAGTCTTCTAATTCTGTCATGTTTTATCGTCCTTTCATTAATTTATAACATTATATTTATTTTTTTAACATTTAATCGAATATCTTCTTCATATTCATTGAAATTTGCATCAGCTATTATAGATACTTCATGTCCTATAAGATCTTCTATATTACTAGACATTGATGTCTCATCACCAGTTTGTTCAAATATTTTAACAACTTCATCAGTTGTTTTACTAACCAATTCTTCTGCATTTTTTCTAAAGAATGTTGCTTGAACTGTTCCTGTTTCATCTTCTAATACTGTGGAGATTATCATTAAATAATCAGGTTTTTCTATTTTTTCACCACATATGTCACATACATATCCATCTTCATCTTGTACTATACGTTTATTACAATTTGGACACATTGCAAATAATATTTTATCCCCATTTGCTTGGACTATTGTAGCTTTTACTTTTATATTAGTATCATCTTCTTCAATATCTTCAATAGTTTTTTCAACATAAAGTTTAGATTCTACTTCCCGTTCTGAAGGTATATCTTCAGCTTCTTCAGGATTTGCTTGTCTAATTACACTACCACTAGATATAGATAATCTAAGTTTATTATCATTTTGTAAAGATATTGAGGGGTTTTCTATTATTATTGCAGCTCCTTGTGATAATTTTAGATTTGTTTGATCATCCCATAAGGATACTTGTATTTGTCCAGTACTATCTGCAACATCTATGCCTCTTACTTTACCTTCTCTTCCATCAGTTCTTGTAAATGTGTTAACTTCATTTATATTCATGATTCGAGCTTTGATTTTTGTATTTTGCTCATTTTCTTGTAATTGACTTATTGTTCTTTCATGGAATCGTGCTTTTTCTAATTCTTCATAAGAAGGTAATTCTTTAATTTCTTCTTCTGTTGGTTCTGTAATTCTAGAAGATTTTCCTATACTAAGTTCCATTCTTCCTTGTCCAAGTCTAGTTCTTGCATTTTCTATTTTTATTGCATCACCTAAACTATTAGTTATATCAGCTTTTTCATCCCATAAAGATGTTCTTACTGTACCTGTATCATCAGATAAATCTATTGCTCTTACATGACCTTCTGTTCCATCAACACGTTGGAATTCTCTTATATCATTAATAGTAAGAATTCTTCCAATTACATCAACTTCTCTTCCTTCATCTTTATCTACATCTAATATATCTTCAATTTTTATTGTTTGGAAATTATCAATTTCATCTAATTTTTCTTTTAATGAATCATCTATTTCAGGATTTATGATTATTGCTGCATTCCATCCAGTATTTAATCTGTAATCTTCCCCAGCATAATCATCAAATTCTATATTTCCACCTTGAATTTTTATTTTATCTCCTTTTTTCATAGCTATTTCTGTTTCTTTATTCCATAAAGTAACTCTCATAGCTCCAGTATCATCAGTAACTTCTATACTTCGTACATGTCCTTCAGATCCATCACTTTTTTCAAAAGTTATAGTGTCATAAATTTTAGTTATTACACCAATTATTGTAACGTTTTCTTGTTCTGATGCCTCTTTAATTTTTAGTATTTCTTCATGATACTCAGGTAAATCATAGTCACCTTTTATTATCCTTCCATTCCAACTATTAGATAAAGACATTTGTTCATATCTAAATTGTGCTCTAGCTTTTAAGACTTTTATTGTATCATTTTCTTTAAGTTCTAATGTTTCTATTAATTTTGTGTCTTTGTTCCATAATGTTAATTCTGAAGATCCTGTTTTATCCATGATGTCTAGTTTTATTAGTTGTAATTCCTTGTCATCTTTTTTAATTTCTTGTAAACTGGAGATTTTTGTTACTCTTACTATAACATTATATTCTCCTTCTTCTTTTATATCTTCTAGATTTGTTATTTCTTCTTCATACTGTGGTAATTCTGTATCAGTTTCACTTGGAAGTACTTGTATAGTTGAATTACTTCTCATTTGTACTTCAAGATCGCCTCTGAATCCTTTTTTAACTTCTAAATTGTTTATTTTTAGTATGTTTCCTTCTTCAATCCTATTCATATATTTCATATTGTCTGTCCACATCACTACTCTAATTTTTCCAGTGTGGTCAGCTATTGTAAGGTTTGCTACTTTTCCTTCTCTACCTTTTTTAGTTGTAAATGTTTTTATATTTGATATTGCTAATAATCTTCCTTGTATGCTTATATTTCCATTTCCTTCAATTAATGAAGATATATCTTGTACTTGATTTCTTGTGGTTTTTGGTATATTCTCTCGTCCTGCATATTTTTCTACTACCATATTAACCATTTGTTCTTCGGTAGTAAAAGGTGAATCTTTATTCTCTTCTCTGATTTCTTCTATATCATCAAGAAATTGTTTATAAGACACTTTATCTTTAATTTCTTGATATTTTTCTTTATAATCTTCTTCTTGTTCTGAACTCACGAGGATTAGCCTCCTATTTTAGAATATTTATAAATATGTTCAATATTGGGTTTTTATTATTATTAATTAATAATCGTGAAAATTTTATGAATTTTTTTTCTTATAATAATATATATGTACTTTTATGTTTTAGATTTTTGTGAATTATATTAAAAGGTTTTTATGGTAGCATATGATAAGTATTTAATTTTAGAAATTATTCATTTAATTAGTAAATATAATTAAATAATTTAATTAAATTAAGGAGTATATTATAAATAATATATTAAAAATGGATATTTCTAATAAATAATCATGTATTACTAATTTATATTATATGTAATACTAATAGTTTTGTAAATAAACCAAATTGATATAAAATAATATTAAACTTAAATACTAAAACTATAGGTATAGTGAAATATTTTAAAAATCAGGAAAAATAATTTTTACACCTATTTTAATAAAAATAATAAATTAAAAATAAAAATAAAAAAATAAGAAAGGAAAAATAAAAATATGACCCCCTGATATTAAATAATAATAAACAAAACACTATATTTTTTATTTATTGAAAAAAAAACTACTATAAAATTTTATATGGAGGTAAACCCCACTATGTCAATGACTATGGCTGAAAAAATATTAGCAAAAGCATCAAACAATAAAGAAGTAGAAGCAGGAGAAATAATAATGGCAGATATAGATACTGCTATGACCCATGATTTAACAGGTCCTCTTGCAATACAATCATTTAAACAAATAAATACTGATAAAATATGGGATCCTGAAAAACTTGTAATACTCTTCGATCATCAAGTACCTGCAGATACATTAGAATCTGCTAAAAATCATCAAATTCTTAGAGAATTTGTTAAAGAACAAAATATTACCAATTTTTATGATATCTACGAAGGAGTATGTCATCAAGTTCTACCAGAAAAAGGACATATATTACCTGGAACAGTGGTAGTTGGAAGTGATTCACATACTTGTGCTCATGGAGCATTTGGAGCATTTTCTACGGGAATTGGTTCAACAGACATGGCAATGGTTTTTGCAACAGGAAATCTTTGGTTTAAAGTACCTGAAACTATACAATTCAACATCAATGGAAATCTAAAAGAGAATGTAACATCCAAAGATGTTATTTTAAATATCATTGGAAACGTTGGTCAAGATGGTGCAACATATAAAGCATGTGAATATACTGGAGAAACTATAAAAAATATGAACATGTCCGAACGTATGGTATTAAGTAATATGGCAATAGAAATGGGTGGAAAAACTGGAATAATTGAAGCTGATAAAGTAACAGAAGAATATTTAAAAGGTAGAACAACAAAACAGTACACTAAATTCACAACAGATTCTGATGCTGCCTCACTTGAAACTATTGACGTTGATATATCTGAACTTGAACCACAAGTAGCTTGTCCTCACCATGTAGATAATGTAAAACCAGCATCAGAAGTAGAAGATGTTGAAATTGATCAAGTATTCCTTGGTTCATGTACTAATGGTCGTCTTGAAGATTTAGAACAAGCAGCAAAAATATTAAAAGGAAATAAAATTAAAAATGGTGTAAGAATGCTTGTAATACCTGCATCTCGTGAAGTATACAAAGCTGCATTAGATAAAGGATTATTTGATATATTTATAGATGCTGGAGCATTAATTTGTAACCCTTGTTGTGGTCCATGTTTAGGTGGACATACCGGTTTAATTGGTGATGGAGAAGTAAGTTTATCAACATCAAACCGTAATTTCAAAGGAAGACAAGGAAGTCCTGAAGGAAAAGTATATTTAAGTTCACCAATAGTTGCAGCAGAAAGTGCAATAACAGGACATATAACATCACCCAATAAATAAACAATGGAGGTTTAAACATGCAAAAGATAATTGAAGGAAGAGTACTTAAATTAGGTAATGATATAGATACTGACAGTATATTACCCGGACGATACTTAACATTAAGCAATGCTGAAGACCTTGGAAAACATGTTATGGAAGGATATGATTTACATTACAAAGATAAAATTGAGAAAGGAGATATAATTGTTGCTGGAACAAATTTTGGATGTGGATCTTCACGTGAACATGCTCCCATAGCATTGAAAGCTGCAGGGATAAAAGCAGTAGTTGCAAAATCATTTGCAAGAATTTTTTATAGGAATGCAATAAACATAGGTTTACCTTTAGTAGAAGCTCCAACAGGATCTGATGAAATAAATGAAAATGAAATTATTAAAATAGATCTTGAAAAAGGAACATTAAACAATAAGAATACAACTAAAACTTACGAAACAACAAAATTACCACCATTCATGTTCGAAATACTAGAAAATGATGGACTTATAAATTATTTAAATAACAAATAGAACAAAGAGGAAGGAAAAAAAGATGTACAATATAGCAGTAGTTCCTGGAGATGGAATAGGCAAAGAAGTTGTTAAAGCTACAACAACAATACTTGATAAAGTAGATATAGATTTTAACTACACATATGCTGATGCTGGGGATGAATGTAAAGAAAAAACAGGACATGCATTACCTCTTGAAACATTAGAAATCGTTAAAAACTCAGATGCATGTTTATTTGGAGCTGCTGGAGAAACAGCCGCAGATGTAATAGTAAAACTTAGACAGGAACTAAATACCTTCGTGAATATGAGACCAGTAAAATCATTACAACCAGAAAAATATGGAAACATAGATTTCATGATTGTTCGTGAAAATACTGAAGACTTATATATAGGTGATGAAGAAGAAACGTCTGAAGGTGCTATAGCTCGTAAAGTAATAACTAAAAAAGCATCCGAAAGAATTGCAGACTATGCATTTAAATATGCTGAAGATACAAATCGTAGCAAAGTAACTGCAGTACATAAAGCAAACGTACTAAAAATAACAGATGGTTTATTCAAAGAATCATTTTATAAAATAGCTAGTAACTATCCTAATATTAAACCTAATGATTTTTATGTAGATGCTACAGCAATGTTCTTAGTAACTAATCCTGAAGATTTTGAAGTAATTGTAACAACAAACCTTTATGGGGATATATTATCTGATGAAGGAGCTGGATTAGTTGGAGGTTTAGGTATGATACCTTCAGCAAACATAGGTGATGAAAATGGACTATTTGAACCAGTACATGGATCTGCACCAGATATTGCTGGAAAAGGTATAGCTAATCCTGCCGCAACTATACTTTCTGCATGTATGATGTTAGATTATTTAGGTGAATCAGATACTGCCCGACATATTGAAAATGTGTTAATTGATGTAATTAATGAAGGAAAAATTGTAACACCAGATTTAGGTGGATCATCAAAAACTCAAGAAATGGCAGAATACATTGCTAAAAAATTATAAATATACTATATAAAAAAATGAATTTAAAGAAATCATATCTTAAATTCATTTTAAATATAATTATAAGAATATATAATAATTATATTAATATAAAAAATAATCCATAAAATAATATAAAGATTATTTAAAAATAAAATATTCAATGGAGTAATAACATGGAAACAGCAAAAGCAGCAGCATTGTTTATTATAATCATAATGATCGTAAGTTCAGTATCAGCATTTGTATTATACTTAGTATAACTATTAACCGATCATACCTTACAAAATCATATAAATAATTAAGATTAATAAAATAAACTCATACAAAAAATAACCATCCAATATTTAATTAGAGGAGAATTGATAAAAGATGATAAAAATTGGAGCAGTAGTAGCAGAATTTAATTTTGATATAACAAGCATGATGTTAGAATTAGCTAAAGAACATGCAAAATTCTTAGATGCAGAAATAACAGAAGTTATACCAGTACCTGGCGTATATGATATGCCCCTTGCAATAAAAAAATTATTAGATGACGGTAATGTAGATGCAGTAATTACTTTAGGAGCAGTAATTGAAGGAGAAACAGAACACGACGAAGTAATTGTACAACAAACTACCCGTAAAATAACTGATTTATCCTTAGAATATGGAAAACCTGTAACACTTGGAATTTCAGGACCTGGAATGACAAGACTTGAAGCACATCAAAGAGTAGAATATGGAAAACGTGCAGTAGAAGCAGCTGTAAAACTAGTGAAAAGATTATCCTAATTTAAAAAATGTATACACTTTTCATAAACCCCATAATATTCTTTTTTACAATACCAATTATTTAAAAAAAATACTATTTATAAATAAATATTATAAAACTAGAATTTAAAAAAATTCACAACACTATCGTAAATAGTACAAAAAATGATATGAAAAATAAAAAAAAGTAGATAGGAAAAATGAAAATATGGAAATATTAACACCAAAAGAATTAAGAAATAAATATACTGATCCATGGATCACTCCATACTACGAAGTACTAACAATTACAGATGATAAAGAAGAAGAAATTGAATTGATAGAATACCACCCATGTCCAACAGGATCTGAATGGATGATAACTCAATACAAACGAACAAGTCCTTTAGTTAAAGATTCTAAACGTGATGGTAATAAACATACTTATTATTTAAATATTGGAAAAACACCATTAGAATTAAAACCAAGTATAAATGCAGCAGGAATTGAAGAAGCTATTATTATAGATGATGAGATAAGAATAATTCATGCTGGTTTAGCTGGAGCTGGTGTTGGAGCTGCAATGTGCAGAGGAAAAGCTAAAGGCGTTAAAAGGGTAGAAATCTACGAAAAAGGTGGAGGATCTAAACTTGGAAAAGCAGCAGTAATAACACCTAAACTAGAAAAAGTAATTATAGGAATAGATGATACTGATATTAAAGACAAAGGAGCAACATGGACATTAGCTAATAATATAGCTAACAAAGTTCAAGAAGAAAAAGGTTATAAATATCTTGAACATATAACATGTCAATTATATCCAAAAAATCCAAATAAAACACAAAACTGTGTAGCAATAGCATTAGTATTTGCAATAAAAAAAGAAGATGAAGAAGATCTTATTGCATCTGTTAAAGAAAAATTAGAAAAAAATACATTATCTGATAAAACTGCAATGGCAGTATATAACAAATTAGATGTTCCAGAAGCTGTTCATACATATGGTATCGAAGCTAAACGATCCATGAAAACATTACAAGAAGCAGAAAAAATATGTAAAGATAATGGAATTAGAATTGAATATGTAACAGGCAAAGAAGGATTAATTGGTGCATTAGCTGCTATAGGATTATATAATGATCTTGAAGAATATGCAAAAGTATATCTTGATTAAAAGATATATCATATCTCCTCCCTTAATAAATACTATTTTTTAAAAAAAAAGAATAAAAAGATTAATTCGACACAGTATTGTTACTAGTACTATTTTTAACTGTCGTTGAAGTATCATTCAAATGTATATTTAAAAACCTTACTTCACCATTAGCTGATGAGAAATAGTTAGTTGTGTTTGAATTTGTTGGATATAATTGAACTTTTATTGTCGAATTTTCATATGTAGTATTATATACATCCCCAATTGTACTACCATTTAATTGTAGCGTTTTGTAATGTACTCCATTTATATATATGTTATATGAACCATTTGTTACCACACCATCAGTTTGTCCTACCAATGTATCATTCACAAAAACTTTTAAAAGTTTTTCTGGTTGTTGTGTTGATCCAATAGATACTCCAACACTCATATTTGTATTATTAAAATCTATTGGTTGATGTGTACTATTAAAGGATCCTTCTGTATCATTTGGAGGCGGTAATTGATCTTGATTATCTCCCATAGCGATTGTTTTTGTTATTGCACAATCTTTGAATGTTGATCTTAAATCAGTGTCACGTATTACAGTACCTGGAGTTAAATCTAACTTTGAACGAGCAGCCTCAGGTATTCTTATAAAATCATCCTCATACGTCGCTGGTTGTTCTATTTGATACTTCTCACCATTAATATATATCGAATCTCCATAATTAACTTGCAATGTATCTATCGCTGCTTCAGGCATCCTTATTATATATTGTTCATTCTCTAATGCACTTTCTATTGTGTAAGGTCCTCTAATATCTAAACTACTCTGTGATTGTTGATGTGTTGTTGATATTACCAAATTTTTACTAGCAGGTTCTATTGATATTTGATTATCAGATATATTTACTGCTCCCAACAATGTTGCCATAACTGCAAGTAATATGAATATAGAAATTAATACGGGAAAATGCATATGTATAAATGACTTAATAGATTGTTTTGTTGATACTTTACTTTGTCTATATATCTTTATAGAAGTTCTTATTATTCCAATAATATAATAGAAAGATATTATGAGTCCAACAATTATACATATAACTGATACTAATAAGGACATGAATTTAATAAAAAATATTCCAAATAATCCAAGAGTTATTAATGATAATCCCATAATTTCCATTCGGATAGCACTACCCAAATCATCCATCATGGTTATTCTTCCATAATTCATTGCTTTATCAACAATAGTTCGTACTACTTCATTTGCCATTGAATTTAATTCTTGAAGTGTTGACATCTCATGTACTATATCACCAATATCTACTTCTTCTATTCTCATACCTTGAGCATCAGCATCTAATACTATTCCTATATCTACTCCATAATCACGTTCTAAGTCTATTTTATCTAAAAAAGTTTTGATTGCTGCAAATTGCCCACTTAACGGTTGTTCAAAACTTAATTCTGGAAAGAAAAATTGCAATAAAGGTTTTGCAGTAAGTTCAGTTACACGACCCGCCTCTCGTTTAAATTTAGTTTTAGTTATATCTGCATTACCTTTCAATATAGGTTCTATGATTGCTTTTACTTGAGATTTATTTATTTTTGAAAGATCTGCATCTAAAAATAGTACTATATCACCATGTACACTTTTTAAACCAGTTTTCATAGCTGAACCTTTACCTTTATTTTTCTTATGTTGAAGTGCAATTACACCTTCATTTTTAGCTATTT
This sequence comes from uncultured Methanobacteriaceae archaeon, assembly GCA_964399835.1. GTDB lineage: Archaea > Methanobacteriota > Methanobacteria > Methanobacteriales > Methanobacteriaceae > Methanosphaera. The sequence goes on from CAYNSJ010000004.1 coordinate 52,154, forward strand.
CAAATGTGTTATCAGAAGAACCATCATCTACTACTATAATTTCTTGTATTTCTGGTACTTGTTTAACTGTATCTATAACATGTTTTAATGTTTTTGATTCATTGAATGCTGGAATTACTGCTGATACTGTTTTATTATTAGATTCTGATTTTATATAGGAACCAATAAATAAAACTGATAATAAAATTAGTAGAATTACTTCAGATAACATTTAATATACCTCCCCTTTAATTAAAATAAAATTTCCTTAAAAAAATAATTATATATTAAAATATACTATTTTTACTTTAATAATATAAAACTCTATATCTTTTATAATAATTAACTTTTGTTCTAATATAACATTTTTAAAATATAATTAACTAGATCCATATAAACTTAATAAAAATATATTATATAAATAAGTATACCAACGAAGTATTCAAAGAAAAAAATTTTATTCATAAAGGAGGAGTTTACTATTACAACTGCAAAAGTAATGATAATATTAGGAAGTGCATCAGATTATAAAATAGCTAAAAAAGCAATTAGTGTTCTAGAGGAAATGGAAGTACCTTATGATTTACGTGTAGCTTCAGCACACCGAACACATGGCAGAATAAAAACTATAATGACTGAAGATATAGATGATATTGAAGTGTTCATAGCAATAGCAGGACTTGCTGCACATTTACCAGGTGTAATTGCATCATACACAACAAAACCTGTAATAGCAGTTCCAGTAGATGTAAAAATAGGAGGAATAGATGCATTAATTTCATCAATACAAATGCAATTAGGAACTCCAATTGCTACAGTAGGTATAGACAGAGGAGATAATGCAGCATGGTTAGCTTGTCAAATAGTTGCATATAATGATAAAACTCTAAAAGAAAACCTAAATCAAAAACGTCATGCATACAATCAAAAAATAGAAGATTCAGAAAAAGATTTAATAGAAAAAATAACAACAGACCATTATACAAGAAGTACAAAACATGAACATGTAAGACCTACAATTGATAAAACATTGAAAATACCTGAAAATACAGAGATACTTATAATATCTGACAACTATTCTAATATAGAAACAGTTCATAAAATAACCAGAACATTAGATTCTTTAAATATAGCAAATAAATTTAAAGTAATATCCGCGACAAGAGAACCAGACACATTAGAAAAATATATGAAAGACGCAAATGAAAAAATAGAATTATATCTAGTTGTATCTGGATTATCAACAATATTATCAGGAGCTGTAGTATCCCATACAACAAAACCTGTAATAGGAGTACCCTGTTCAACACAACTCAATGGAATAGATTCTTTATTAAGTATGATAGAAATGCCACCAGGAGTTCCTGTAGGAACAGTTGGATTAGATGCTGGTGAAAATGCTGCATTATTTGCTGCACGTATCTTATCAGTATATAACAAAAATATAGAAAACTCTTTAAAAGAATTCATGAAAACATTACATAAAAATGTATATTATCAATAAATAAGAAGGGAATTTAAATGTCCAGATTAATAGAAAAAATAGAAGAAAATGATGATATAATAACAATTGATAAGCTAGTATCTACAGAATACGAAATTAATGAAATTATAAAGGAACATCCTACAGATACATTAGTATTTACAAATATAAAAGAATCCAAGATGAATCTAATAACTGGAATCTGTAATACAAGAGAAAAAATAGCTAAATCAATAAATACATCAGTAGATAAAATAACTGAAAGTATAATAAAAGCTACCGAAAATCCTACAGAAATATCAACTGTTAAATCAATAGATGAAGTGTATAAAACAACTATGGATGCAGATTTAACTAAATTACCTGTACTTAAACATTATAAAAAAGATAAAGGTAATTATATAACAGCAGGTATAGTAATAGCAAAAGATCCTGAAACAGGCATACAAAATGCTTCTATACATAGAATGGTTGTAAATGGTAAAAATGAATTAGGTATAAGAATTGTTCCAAGACAATTATATACATATTATAAAAAAGCAGAAGAATTAAACCAACCATTAGAAATAGCAATAGCAATAGGATTAGACCCATCAATATTACTTGCAAGTACCACATCAATTCCTATAACTGAAGATGAATTAGAAGTAGCAAATACTTTCAAAAATGGAGAATTGACTCTTGTTCAATGTGATACTGTAAATCTTAAAGCTCCTGAATCAGAAATACTCCTTGAAGGTAAAATATTACCACATGAAAGAAAAAGTGAAGGTCCCTTTGTAGATTTAACTGATACATATGACAAAATAAGAGAGGAACCTATAATAAAACTTACAACTATGCATTATAAAGAAAATCCTTATTATCATGCAATAATGCCTGCTGGTAATGAACATAAATTATTACAAGGATTACCTCAGGAACCAAGGATATTTAATGCAGTACAAAAAATGCTTCCAACAGTAAAAAATGTAGTACTTACTGAAGGAGGTTGCTGTTGGCTACATGCAGTAGTATCAATTAAAAAGCAAACAGAGGGTGATGCTAAAAATGTACTTATGGCAACATTATCTGCACACCCATCACTAAAACATTGCGTTATAGTTGATGAAGATATAAATATATTTGATCCTGTTGATGTAGAATATGCTATTGCAACTCGAGTTAAAGGTGATGATGATATAATAATTGTACCAAAAGCAAGAGGATCATCACTAGACCCTTGTGCAGAAATAGATGGTACAACTACAAAAGTAGGAGTAGACGCTACAAAATCATTCAAAAACTTAGAAGATTATGAAAGAGTAAGTAAAGAATAAAAATACTAGAAAAATACAAATTAATTGATATTATTAATTAATAAAATAACATCTTTTTTTATATCTCCCTTTTTTTTAAATAATTGAAATAAAAAAAAACATCTTTAATTCTATTGTAATAACTTTTAGATTAATCAATATTGAGATATTAAAAAATAATTTGAATTAAGTGAAAATGAATTATTTGACAAATCATTATTTATCCTTTGTATTTTTCACAAAAATCCTATAATTATAATATCATCTTATTTTATCCTCTTTCTTAAATACAACTTTATTATTCCTTCAGATAAAATAAATTATAATTTTTTATCTAAACTCTTTTTAGTTGGTTCTTTTTTATCTTTAGTCCTATTTTTATAAATTAAATAAACAATAAGAATAACTAATACAATACCAATAATAATATCTAATATATGGAAATAACTTTTAATGACCATCCAGTTTTGACCTAATACAATACCTGCAAATGCTAAGAACAAAGTCCAAGGTAATGAACCTAAAAATGTATATAATGTAAATTTCTTTAAATCCATTTCTGCAATACCTGCAGGTAATGATATAAATGTCCTAATAATTGGTAGTACTCTACTAATGAAAACAGCTTCATTACCATATTTATTAAACCAATTATCAGCTAAATCTAATTTATTTATAGTTATACCAACATATTTACCATATTTCTCAAGTAAAGGTCTTCCTCCTTTTAAACCAACATAATAAGCTATTAATGATCCTAATACATTCCCTAATGTTCCTGCTAAAACAATACCTATGAAATCTAATTTTCCTTTAAATACAACAAATCCTGCAAATGCCATTATGATTTCACTTGGAAAAGGAATACACATACTTTCCAAAGTCATTCCTATAAATATTCCCCAATATCCAAATGATTCAATCAAATAAATCACAAAATTACTCAATAGTTCTATTATACTTATCAATATTTCAACCTCTTTTATAATATTTCAATAAATTCAAAATAATATCTTTACAATTTTTTAATAGGTATCCTTACATTTTCATGTTTATCATGCTTAATTAAGGAGATAATATTTAATTTCCTAAATACTAAATTAACTAAATTAATAATATTTTTTTCATATTTTAATATGATTAACGCAGAAACTATACCAATAATAGCTCCACATATAACATCACCCGGATAATGAACACCTATATAAACTCTTGAAAATCCTACAATTACTGCGATGATAAATAAAGGATAAATTAAACTATAACTTTTCTCTTTAATTTTAAGTTTACATGTTAACGCAATGATCGTTGTTAATGCGAATATACTTGTAGTATGCCCAGATGGAAAAGAATAAACTTCAGTTTCGGGTACTAATTGATGTACATGTGTTAATACTAAAAATGGACGTGGTTCTGCGATAATAAATTTTAAAAAGTATACAATAGCATTAGACAAAATTAATGCAAATATACCTAATAATGCTATTTTTTTTAATTTAGTACCTCCAACTAGATACATTACTACACATGATATTAATAAAACTAATACATTCCCTATATTTGTTATAACGGGTAATATTGCATTTAATAAATTATTCTCAAAACCATTATTAATTGCATAAAATAACCTACATTATAACTTTGTAATATATTAACTATATGCCCCGTTAAATAATAAAAATTATTTATAATTAACATCGAATTTTACCTCCTTAAAATATTTCATTTCATATTTTTAACGAAAACTATATAAAGGTTTATGCCAATGTTATACCCAAATTGATACCTAATTAAAACCAAAACATCATAAGAATATATAATATGATATTAAAAAAATAACAAAATAAAGAAAAATATTGAATTTAAACATAAAAAAGAATGTTATTAATTTAAAAAAAAGTAATGATAAATAGGAATCACTGATTAATCCCATGTTATCTTAAATAATATTGAAAATGCAATCACTTGAGCAACATTAATTAAAAATAATGCTGAATAGACTAAAGTTCCACTATATTCATTAATCTCAAGAGCAAATACTAAAGAAAAAATCAATGCTAATAACACAAAAATATTACCAATCAATAAAATTATACTAAAATATAAAAGACCTACAGTGAACTTAGAAGGAATTTCTTTGTAACTTTCCTTATAGAAATGAGTTAAACCTATTAAAAGCCCTACATTTGCAATTCCAACAATCATAGCCAAATAAATTAATATATAATTTAAAAACTGTAATTCTGCTGGATTCATATTTTTACTCCATAACTGTTTATTTTATCATATTTATCCATTATTTAACCCTTCTTAAAATATTATCAAATACATCATAGTTATCTTCTATAACATCTGTTAAAAAATAAAGTTTACCATAATCATCTCCTGAATCAATGATCACCTTATTTTCTTCAAGAACTGTTAAATGATGTCTTATAGTTTTGTAATCTAAATCAAGTTCTTCTGAGAGTTGATGTGCATTATATGGTCTTTCATGTAATTTTTCAATAATTTTAGCACGATTTAATCCACCTCTTTTCCCAGTTATAAGCCACCAAAGTAACTTTTCTATATGTTTCATAAATAAAAAATCCTTATTTTATCAGCTATATAATGTATTGTACTTTAAAAAGTAATAAATTACCTATTAAAAATTAAAAATAACAATAATAATTGTACAATAAATCCAGATAGACATATACCCATTTGTATAATTCCATGCTTTTTAATTTTATTATCACTTGATTGTATTAAATAAAACGGTAAAAACAATCCAACAAAACCCATAAAACTAATTCCACCATTTGATTTAGATAATAGTAATAATGGAACACCAAACCATCCAAATATTATTGATAAAATATAACCAATTTTAATTGATGTTTCTCCAGGTACATGGCTTTCATCAATATATGTCTTATAAGAATTAAAATTATTATTATTCCTCATAAAATAACCACATTGATTACAATAAATAGCATTATCCTCATTTAATGCACCGCATTTACTACATTGTATCATATTAACTCATCATTTTAATTATTTTATTAATTCTTTATAACAACTAATATAAAACATATTGTAATAAGGCTCCTGTTCTTAAATAACTAAAATTAATAATGATTAAATTAGCTATTATAAAAATTAGTAATAATATTTATTTATTATAAAAATAAGAAATTAAAATATAATATAATAATAGATATAGACTAATGATAATAAAATCATTAGAAGTAATTAAAATTAATTATAATACATAAAAGAGTGATTTAAATGAGAAAAACAGTGGGCATGATTCTATGTGGTGGTTTCGGAAAACGACTAAGACCTATAACAGAAACAGTACCTAAACCATTAGTAGAATTAAAGGAAGACTACACAATACTTGATAAACAAATATTTGACTTCAAAAGTGCAGGAGTGGACAAAGTAATACTATTAACAGGATTCCTTGGAGAAAAAATTGAGGAACGCTACGGTAATAACTACATGGATGTCGAAATTGAATATGTAAAAGAAGACAAACCTTTAGGAACACTTAATGCTATCAGATTAGGTATGGAACACATGGACAACAACACTCAATGTGTTATAAGAAATGGAGACGTAGTAGCTGATCTTAGTATAAAGAAAATGATTGAACAAGGAGAAAAATCACCATACAAGTATCATATATTCGTAACACAAATGGTATCACCATATGGAATTGTAGATTTAAGTGGAGATAAAATTGTGTCATTTAAAGAAAAACCAGTTCTAGATTATTATATAAATGGTGGAATATATTTCTGTAAAGAAAAACTTGATTTCGGATCATACCAAACAGGAGATATTGAAAAAACATTATTCCCCGAATTAGCTAAAGACAAACAATTAGGTTATTATAAAGAAAATGGATTATTTTGGATGGCTGTAGATACTTCAAAAGAATTACAACAAGTACAAAAAGAATATGACAACAGAGAAGATAAACCATGGGGTTATGAAAAAGTACTCATATACACAGATAAATACTTAACAAAAGAATTATTCTTAAAAGAAGGATACCAAACAAGCTTCCATTACCATGAAGAAAAAGATGAAACTATGTATATAGTAAGTGGAAGAGGATACATAGAATTCAAAGATAAAAAAGAATTCTTCAGTAAAAATGATACAGTAAGAATTGAACCTGGAAGACCTCACTCAATTGTAGCAACAGAAAACACAGTATTACATGAGGTATCCACACCACACTTAGATGATACTATAAGAATAAAAGATTTCTATGATAAAAAAACACCTACTGGTGATAGATAATATTCTTTAAATAGAATATTCTTTTTTTAATTTTTTATGAGATATTGAATTTTATTATTTTTTACTAGTTATAGGAGAGTGTGTAACTTATTTCAGATATAACAATTATTGATTATGGAAGTGGAAATATACGTAGTATTTCCAATGGATTTCGTCGTATCGGTGTAAATGTAAAAGTTTCAAATGATAGAAAAGTAATAAAAAATTCTGATGCCCTTATTTTACCAGGTGTTGGAGCTTTTGGTGCTGTTATGAAAAATTTATCTAAATATCAAGAACTTGTATATTCACATATTGAAGAAGGTAAACCTTTACTTGGAATTTGTTTAGGTTTACAAATGTTATTTACTAATAGTGAAGAAAATCCTGATATTAAAGGATTAGATATTTTTAAAGGTACATGTAAACGTTTTAATTTACCCCCTGAATATAAAATACCACATATGGGTTGGAATAAAATTTCTATAAATAATACAAAAACAAACAATACTTCTTTATTAACTGATGCTGATAATGAATATATGTATTTTGTTCATTCTTATTACATTGATCCAGAAGATAAAGATATTATTACTGCTTTTACTGATTATGGAGGTAAAATACCTGTTGCTATTGGAAAAAATAATATTTTTGCATCTCAGTTCCATCCTGAAAAAAGTGGTAAAGTAGGTCTTCAAATTTTACAGAAATTTGTAGATGAAACCATATAAAATTTATAAATGTTTATTTATTATAAACATCTTTTACTTATTTTTTAAAATTATTAATATTTATTTATATATTATAAATAAAATTTATATAAAACTTAAACAATATTTATTATTAGTACATATAAGTGATAATTATGGACATAGAAGAATATACAAGAAATGATATAAAAAACAAAAAAACAAAAGAATCAACAATAAAAAAACTAACAGAAATAATAGAACACTACAAATCCATTGAAAAATCAAAAGCAGAACTATTAGCAACAACAGTTTATAATGAAGTAGAATCTAGTGAAACAATAAACGATAATAAACTCAAAGAATTACTACAGTATCCACAGACAAATATCCATATGGGTGAATTTGGAGTAGGTTCACGTGGACAAGGTGACTTCTATGTACATAGTAAAATAGCAGAAATCATAAATAAAACTAATACAAATGCCCTTGTAAATCCAACAGCACAAGATGATGGTGGTGTCGTTCAAATTAATAATGAAAATTATATTACAACAGCAATCGATGGAATACATTCAAGATTAAGTGAATATCCGTTTATAGCTGGATTTCATACTGCACGAGCCACACTAAGAGATGTATGTGTAATGGGAGCAAAGCCTGTAGCATTAATAAGTGATATACATTTAGCAGATGATGGAGATATAGGAAAATTATTAGATTATACTGCAGGAATATGTGCTGTGTCAGAATTAACTGATGTACCCTTAGTATCTGGAAGTACTTTAAGAATAGGTGGAGACATGGTACTTGGAGATAGACTTGTTGGAGCAGTAGGATCCGTTGGAGTATCAAAAAATACACCAACAGCAAGAAGTGAAGCTAAAGAAAATGATATTATACTAATGACAGAAGGATCCGGTGGAGGTACCATATCCACAACAGCCATATATAACAACTACGAAGAAGTTATAGAAGAAACATTAAATGTACAATTTATTGAAGCATCCAAATTAATTTTAGAATATGAAAATCAAGATAATATACATGCTATGACTGATATAACCAATGGTGGAATAAGAGGAGATGCTAATGAAATAAATAAAACAACAGGACTTGGAATACACTTATACTATGAAAATATAGTAAAACTTATAAATCCAAAAGTTAAACAAATGTTAGAAGATTTAGAAATTGATCCATTAGGTGTGTCAATTGATTCATTAATGATAATAGTTTCAAAAGAAAAAGCTCCTGAAATTATACAATTACTTAAAAATAATAATATTAAAACAGATAAAATTGGTGTTGTAACAAATAGTGGTAAAACCTGTTTAGAAGATAAAGAAGGTAATATTAAAACTATAAAACCTGAATTTAGAGAAGCAGCTTATACTCCTATAAAAAAAGTTATAGATTCTATGAAAGTAGAAAATTTTGAAGAAAGTAAATTGATATTAGATAAAGCAACAGTTGATGCTGTAAATAAGAAAAATAAAATAGTTAAAAAGATATTAAATAAACAAAAACAGTTATGAATAATAAAGGACAATATTTGTTATACGATGCGATATTTGCATTACTACTGTTATTTATGATAATTACAACAGTAATGTTTGTAATAGAAAATAACAATATAGAAATTGAAAATCCTAATCAATATAAAATAGCTTCCAATACATTAGATGTTTTAGAGAATACTCCTGGAAATAATAATCGTTATTTATTATCAGAAATAGCTTATGAATTAGATCATGACAATATTGATAATAATTCACTTTCTAAAGTGAATTCAATTTTAGATTTAAATGATAATATGGATGCTTATACATTTAGTGACATGACAACTTCTGAAATAATATTACTAGATACACGTAACCAAACTTCATATAAACAAGAATATAGTGCATTCAAAACTGTAGATAACCATATATTTCAATTGAAATACTATAAAAACTAATTAATTTAAAAAAATATATAATTAAGATAAGATAACTTCTTATCTCTTCTTTTAACAAAATGGATATTATTTATTTACTTTAACTGATGTTTGAAAACCTATAGTTGAATTATATGCATTTGATGTTCCTGAGTATATTGATTGTATTGTTATATTTTTACCATACCATGAACTTGGTATAATATAATTAAGTTTTGCAATACCATTTTTTACTGTTATTTTTGAACTTATTGTTTTTCCATTGATTTTAAATACTACTCGTCCACCAGTTACATTATTTCCATATTTATCTTTTATATTTGCTTGTAATGAAATATTCTCACCTATCTTACCATAAACTGAATTTATTGTCATCTTTGTATTCACTTTATATATTGTAATATTAGATATCCTTGAATTATTATAGTAACTCCTTGTTCCTGAATATACTGCTTTATATTCATTATGATATATAGTATTAAATTTAGTATTTATGGTTGCTAAACCATTTTTTACATTACATTTTCCTAAATAAGTTCCATTTTTATCATAAAAACTTACATATCCACCAGTTACATTATTTTCATTTTGATCTACTACTTTTGCAGTGATTTTTATTTTTCCATTTACTAATCCTTGTATGTTATGTAAGCCTATTTTTGTTTTTAATTTATCCAATTTTATATTAAATGTCATATTACTTGGATTATATACAATAAATTTATTGTATATTACTTGAATAATATGATTTCCAGCACTTGTAAATGTAAGGTTATAATTTATTTCACCATTTACAACTGTTGTACTTCCTAAAAGCTTTCCATTTTCATAAAAGGATACTATACCTGCCTTAACAGTTTTATTATGTATATCTTGAATTGTTGTATTTACAAAGATATTTTCTGTGGCATAGCCACTTAAATTTTGTATTGGATTTAATATTGTATCTATAACTACTGTTATTTGAGATTGATTTATTTGTTTATTATAGCTATCTGTTAAATCTGTATATTTTAAATTAATTATATATATTCCTTGTTTTATGAATTCATAATTTAATGTAGCTGTATTTGTATTATTTAAGTTGATAACTATTTTTGTTTCATTATTTAATTGAAATGCCATATCCCCTTGTTGTACTTTTAAATTATTATCATAATTAAATGGATTAAATATAACGACCTTTGCAGTAATTTTTAGATTATTATCTACTTTTGTAGTGTAATTCATAATTTCTATTTTGATCGGTATTTCATTTCCAATATATGTATTATTTATTAATGATTTTTTAGTTACATTATTTAATTTTATTAATTCTATGTGATTATTATTGTATTTTGGGATATTATTTATAAATGTGTTATTGAATAAATCAATACTCTTAGTACTATTTACATAAATTACAGTAGCATTTCCATTTGTTGTAATCGTATTATTTTCATATAGTGAACTTTCTGAAACAAATGCACCTCTATTAATTTGAATTACTCCACAGTTATATATCGCTTTGTTATTTATGAATTTTGTATTTTTAATTGTTATATTTCCATTGGATGCTATTACTCCACCAGTATTAGCCATATTATTTTCAAAAGTATTATTGAGTGATGTGAAATATCCACTATTTAATGCTATTGCTCCTGCACTATTTCCTGCTTTATTATTGATTATTATAGAATTCTGTATATACAAATGTGTATCATTATATGCATCTATTGCTCCACCTTCCCTATTTAAAGCTGTATTATTTGTTATTGTGGAATTATATATGAATAAATTTCCAGTTAATCTTGATACACCTAATGCTCCACCACTTATATTTGCATTATTATTTTTAAATAACGAGTTATAAATATAAACAGTTCCTGTTGTATGAAATGCTCCACAACTAAATCCTGTTGCTGAATTATTATCAAATACACAATTTCGAATAGTTGAATGATATCCTGTTAAAGCTATAGCACCTGTATCTTCCCCATAATTACCTGTGAAATTAACATTACTAACTATTGTAGGACCTATAGTTAAAATAGCACCACCTACTTTTAAATCCACACCACTTTTTGAGGAAGCTTCTCGATCTTTACCTACACCTCCATTACGTATATTATAATTATCCTTAAAAATACAAGAGTCTATTGTAGCATGTCCTGCAATTAATATAGCTCCACCACTTCCATTTATACAATAATTTCTTAAAAATGCTGTGTCATGGAAATAAAATACTTTTTGTAATATTGTTGTTATATTAGCATTAGCACATATAGCTCCACCAGATGTTCCATTTAATACATGATTATCTTTAAAAACACAATGTTCTACAAATAATCCCATCGGATCAAAAGATATCCATAGTGCCCCTCCTCGTCCGTTTTCACAATAATTCTTTGTGAAATTACAAGTTACAAAGGTAATATTCGTTTTTGATAATATATAAAATGCTCCACCATCTCTTCTAGAATAGTTATTAAAGAATTCACAATATTTAATTATGGTATTAGTAGAACCAACATCTAAACAAATAACACCACCTTTTTGGGCATGATTTCTTGAAAATATTGTATTATTAATAATTAATGTCTTATTATTGTATATTGCTCCACCCATACCAGCATAATTAGAATTAAATACTGAATCTTTTAAGTTCAATACACCATTATTGTGTATTACACCCTGAGGACAACCTACATTATTAATTATTGTACAATTTTTAATAGTTAATGTACCAGAATTAATTATTACTCCTTCATTAACTGATGATACATTCTGAATTATTATCTTATATAAGAATAAATTTTTACTATTATTAAACAATGCAAGATTATTTTTACTTGTAAATATAGTATTTTTTGAACCTTGAATTAGTAATTCAATATTTTTATTCCATGTTGTTGTATTAGTAAAATCATAAGTTCCATCATTTAAATATATAACTACTTTTGTATACTTTCCTGAAGCATTTATATTATTAATTATATTAGAATACTTATCATATGAAGATACATTGTAATAAAACTGTGTAGATGAGTATGTGCTTGTTTTAATTAGATTTGTAACATTTGATTTTGATTGTGTATCATTAGTATTATCTAATAAAATATTTATATTTTTTTTTGAATCCTTTGTTGCATTAGATAATAAAACTTCTTGAGACTTATTTTTAAAAATATTCTTTGAATTAGTTACACTAAAATTTTTAATACTTTTTTTAGCAATGTTTGTATTTATAGATAACATATCTTTTTTAGTAGGTGTGTTGATTGTAGTTAAATTATTTTGATTTTTATTTTTATAAGACGAATTATCTAAGTTTTCTTGATTACTTCGTTGATTATCTATGGATTTTAAATTATTATTGTTAGTTACTGTTTTTAAAGTACCATTAATATTCATATTATCATTAACTGTTGGTGTATTAGTATTAATATTACTATTTAAAATTACTGAATCACTTTTTGTATTATTATCAAATTGATCTGTAGCTACAACTGTACTAATACTTAATAATATAATTAAAATAATATTAAACATTAAGAATTGCTTCTTTTTTGATGATAAAATAGTTAGACCTCCTAATAAAGTTCAAATATTGAGTTATATCTAATTTATATGTATTATGAAGTAAATATTTTTATATAATTAACTATTAATTAAATTTATATAAGAAAAAGAACATAATATTAATTATAGGAAGGGTGATGAAGTTCCACCTTTTAAACTGCCAGAAAATCTGGATAATGACTTCTATTTTTATCATTTATTATAAATTAAGATATATTGAATTAATGAACTATTAAAAAAATGTATCTAAAAAATATTATTAATCTAACTATTAAAAAGGTAATGAAGTTCTACCTAATCTAAACTATCTGAAAATTCAGAATGATGACTTCTATTTTTTATGGTGATGATGTTCACCTATAACTGCCAGTTCTTTACAGTCATTTTAATACTGGATGATAACATCTTATAAGAAAGAAGAACCTACATTTTATAATATTTTAAATATTACCCCCTTAAAAATATAAAATGCTACTAAAATTTCTTCTAGAAACAACGAATTAGTAGCAAAACACTACACAGAAGCTCACCCAGCAGTACTAAAATTACTCATGAGCGTTATAGAAAAATGTAACAAAGCAGGAGTAACAACAAGTATCTGTGGACAAGCTGGAAGTAAACCAGAAATTGTAGAAAAACTAGTAGAAGTAGGAATATCAAGCATTTCTGCAAACACAGATGCAGTACCAACAATAAGACAACTAGTTGCAAAAGTAGAGAAAAAATCATACTTAATGCTGCATGTAAAAAGTTAAAAGAATAAAATAATTCAAATCATTACATTTTTTATTCTCTTTTCTTTTTTTTGAACTTCTTAATCTAATACCGAAAGAAATATTATTATAACACTAAATATAAAAATAAATATAATAACAAAAATTAATTTACTTTAATAGGTGATGATGTTCACCATTAACCGCCAGTTATTTTAAAAAATAAAATACTGGATAATAACATCTAGATTTATATTATAATATAAAGAAAGTTGTGAATTATTCAGTAATATTTAGCAAAACCTACTATTTTTACTGTTAATTCATAATAATTACTAAATTAAAACAAAAAAGGCGATGAATATGAATTTATGGAGTGAAATTGAACCTGGAAACAATCTTCCAGATGAAGTACTTGCAGTAATAGAAATCCCAAAAGGATCAAATAATAAATATGAATATGACAAACAAAATGAAGCATTCATGGTAGATCGTGTATTATACTCACCAGTATACTATCCAGGAGATTATGGATTTATACCAAAAACCACTTATGATGATGGTGATCCTATGGATATAATGGTATTAATAGATCAACCTACATTTTCTGGTTGTATAATCAAATCTAGACCTATTGGAATTATGAAAATGATAGATACAGGAGACAAAGATTGGAAAATATTAGCTGTTCCTGTAGATGATCCCAAATATTTCGATGTTAATGATATCACAGATATTGATCAACACACACTCGACAAAATTGCAGAATTTTTTAAAACTTACAAAACGTTAGAAGGTAAAAAAGTTGAAGTTTTAGGATGGGAAGATAAAAAATCTGCTAAAAAAGAATTAATGCGTTCTATTGAAATGTATAAAGAAAAATATTAATTAAAGTGTTGTTAAAAATGGATAGTACTATAGAAGATATTAAATTTAGAAAAATAATTGACAGTAGAGGAAATCCAACAATAGAAGTAGATATTCTAACTGATTATGGTTTTGGAAGAGCAGCTGCTCCAAGTGGAGCAAGTACTGGTTCAAAAGAAGTAATATCATTCCCTGAATGTGGTATTGACACAGCATTAGATAATTATTCTAATAAAATAACATCCGAAATTATAGGAATGGAAGCAAAAGATATTACGTTAATTGATGAAATTATTAAAGAAATTGATGGCACTGATAATTATAGTAAAATTGGTGGTAATACTAGTGTTGCTATATCATTAGCATGCAGTAAAGCTGCAGCTTCTAGTTACAATTTACCTTTATATCGTTTCTTAGGTGGAGATTTAGTTAATGAAATGCCATTTCCATTAGGAAATATGATGAATGGTGGTGCTCATGCTGGACGTAATGCATTAGATATCCAAGAATTTTTAGTTGTTGCTGTTGGAGCAAAAAATGTAAAAGAAGCCATATTTGCTAATGTTAGTGTTCATAAAAGATTAAAAGAATTAATTCAGAAAAAAGATCCTAATTTCGTTGGTGGAAAAGGTGATGAATGTGGATGGGTATGTGATATAACAAATAATACTGCTTTAGAAATACAATCTCAAGCATGCTCTGAAATTTCAGATGAATTAGGTATTAAAGTTAAACCTTCCTTAGATTTTGCTGCTTCAGAATTATGGGATAAAAAAGAAAAAAAATACGTTTATAATCAAGAGGGTATATCTTTAGATAGTGGTGACCAAGTAGATTATGTGAAAGATATCATTGATACTTATGGAATGTTTTTTGTAGAAGATCCATTTGATGAAAAAGATTTTGATGGATTTAGTGAACTTACGAAAAAAACAGGCAATAAATGTTATATTTGTGGAGACGACATTTTCGTAACAAATAAAGAACTTCTTCAAGAGGGAATTGATAAAAAATCAGCTAATGCTATTCTTATAAAACCTAATCAAATTGGTTCATTAAGTGAAACTTATAATACAGTTAAATTAGCTAAACGTAATGGTTTAATACCTGTTGTATCACATAGATCTGGTGAAACTACTGATAATACCATAGCTCATTTAGCAGTTGTATTTGGTGCACCTATGATTAAAACTGGTGCTATTGGTGGAGAAAGAATTGCTAAATTAAATGAATTAATACGAATAGAAGAGGATATGGAACAACCTAGAATGAATACATTCTAGTTTCTTACTTTTTTTTAAATAGATTTAATCTACTTGTTTTGGCTTTGTAGTATGTCCCCTTTTTCTAATAACTTCTTTTATAATAAGGTTCATAGGTGTACGTTCACCATGTGCAGTTGTATTACCTTTTTTGATGTTTTTAATTAAACTATCCACATCATCTACTTCCGGAATTTCCGTGTAACATCGACCAATTCCTTTAACAAAATGTGCATCACTAGCTCCTATTGGAGGAATATTCTTTTTTACAGATAGTTTATTAGTTAAATAATTAGATAGTCCTAATATGAATCTTGAATTTTTAGTTTCAACTCCATCTACATTCAATGTTTCTGTTATTTTCCCCATACCACTTCTATAAAATGAATAGGGATGTGCTGCAATTGCTATTCCTGCATTTTCATGTATTTTATCTATTGTTTCTTCAGGTGTTTGTAATGGTTTTATATAATCAGTTATTCCTAAAGCAATAATATGACCTTCTGTACTACTTACTTCTTCACCTGGTATTAAAAGTAATCCTTCATGTTTCAATGTTTGTACAATTTGAGTTCCTTTAATTTCATCATGATCAGTTATTGCTATTGCTTTTAATCCTATTTTACGACTATAATCAATTATATCTTCTAATGGTGTTATTGAGTCCTTTGAATATTTACTATGTATATGTGTATCAATTTTCATTTCTGAATCTCCAACAATTTATGTTGTTAATAAAAATTATTATATTTAATCGAATAATAATTTATAAAACTTTAGTTAAATAATTATAATTTAATATTTATACAAATTTAATAATATATCTCTCTTAAATTAATAAAAAATAGATTAATAAAAAAATATCATTTAAAAGAAAATTAGAAAAATATAACCTAAGATTTATAAATATTTAACATAATAAAAAAAAACTGAATTATTATTCAAATCCAAAGAAAAATATTATAATATAATAAAATAAATCAATTCATTTGTTATATACCTTTAAAAAAAAACCTAATTAATTTGTTAGTTCTATTTCTTTAAATAATATAGATAAACTTTCTTTTAACAAATCTTGTATGTCCATTGTAGACATTATAATAGACATTTGGAAAAGACCATGTATCGTAGCAAAAACTAAATTTGCCAAAGTATCAGGATCTCTATTAATTATTTCATTGTTAGATATACCCTCTTCAATCACTCCACGAATATAATCTTTTAGTTCCAAACTGAATTTTTCATATCTTTTTGCAACATAATCATAAATTCTTAATGTTTCAAAGAGTAATAAATGTACATTTCTATAATTAGGTATTATCATAAAATCATCATATGGCTTTATTTCTTTAGAAATTCTAGAATTAAATGATTCAATCTCACTAATTGAATAATATATTTTCATTTTAGCCGTTCCTTCAAATCGTTTTGAGGTATCTAAACTTTCAAAAAGAATAGATAATATAAATTTATCCATTACCTGATTAACTAAATCTTCCTTACTCTTAAAATAATGATATATAGTTCCCATGGCAAAATTACCTTTTTTTCTAATGTCATGCATCGATGTTTCTCCAACACCTTTTTTTAAAAATAGGATATAACTAACATTCATTATTCTATCTTTTGTATCTTTCATAAAATAATCCCCATTTAATATTCTACAAAGCATGAATTAATTAATTTAAATTTCATTAAACTTTATAAAATTATAAAAATAAATATCCTTCTAATTAACAATTAGTTTATTAATTTTCTTTACTTAAATAGGTTCTTATTTCTAATATAGATTATATAAATCCTAATAGATTAAAAAACAAGTAATATTAAACTTATCAAATACAATAAAAAAAACAAGTAATATTAAACTTATCAAATACAATAAAAAAACAAGTAATGTAACCTATTTTTATAATAACAAAAATAATTTTATTTAATAAATAATTACAATAAAAATAATTTAGATTATATAGAATATTAAATCATCTAAGTTACATATCCCTAAATATATTAAAAAAATAAAACATATATAATATTATTAAATAAATTTTTAATTCTAAAAAATATTTTTATAAAAAAAAACTCAGTTTAATAACTTAATTCATAAGAGAATTAATTAGTTTAAATTTTATAATTATTATTATTAACATGTTAATAGAATAAATCAATTGATGGAGAAAAAATGAATGTATAGAATAGGAGAAGCTCTAATCGGAGACGGTAATGAATTAGCACACGTAGACCTTATAATGGGAGATAAAGAAGGACCTGTTGGAACAGCATTTGCAACAAATATGGCAAATATGTCTGTAGGACATACCCCCTTGTTATCTGTTATAAGACCTAACTTACCAACCAAACCAGCAACACTTATAATACCAAAAGTAACAGTACAAAACATGGAAGATGCAAGTAAAATTTTTGGTCCAGCACAAACTGCAGTAGGAAGAGCAGTAGCTGATGCTGTAGAAGAAGAAATTATAGACCCAGAAATAGCAGAAGATATTGTAATAATGGTAAACGTATATATAAACCCTGCAGCTACAAACTACCGTAAAATTTACCAATACAATTATGGAGCAACAAAACTTGCAATTAAACGTGCATTAGAAGAATACCCATCTATAAATAAAGTTTTAACAGAAAAAGATCGTGGAACACACCCAATAATGGGATTCAAAGCTATGAAATTATGGAACCCACCTTATTTACAAGTAGCATTAGATCTTGATAATGAAGATAAAATGAGAAGTATAATAAGAGATTTACCAAAACGTGAAAGAATTCTTATTGAAGCAGGAACACCACTAGTTAAAAAATTCGGTGTAGAAATTATAAGTAAAATAAGAGAAGAAAGACCTGGAGCATTTATAATTGCTGATCTTAAAACATTAGATGTTGGAAGAGTAGAAGTTAAAATGTCCGCAGATGAAACAGCAGATGCTGTAGCAATATCTGGTCTTGGAACTAATGAATCAATAGAAAAAGCTATACATGAATGTTCTAAACAAGGAATATACTCCATACTTGATATGATGAATGTAAAAGATATTCCAGCAAAATTAGATGAAATTAAATTAAAACCTAGCATAGTCCTATTACACAGAAATATTGATCAAGAAACCATCCAAAACAATGATTCAGCTCAACAATCAGAATGGGGAAACATTAAAGAAATAAAAGGTAAACTAGGCAAACGTGGATTAATAGCTGTAGCAGGTGGAGTAACACCAGATAAAGTAGAAACAGCAAGAGCAAATGGAGCAGACATCATCATCGCAGGAAGATACATAATAGGATCTTCCGATGTAAGAAGAGCAGCAGATGACTTCTTACAACATATGCCACAAGATTCAGATACAATGAGAGTAGCATTAGATGAAGATGAACAACTTGAAGATGAAAAACAATAGATAAAATAATTACTATTTTATCTACATTTTAACCTCCATTTTATAAAAGATTACTATTTCTTATTTTATATAAAAATTAAATAATTATTATTAAATACTCAATAAAATAATAAAGTATAATAAATTTATTATTAAGAAAAAACTATTCATATAACTATTTTTTTGAAAATTTTAATTTTAAACAGGACAACCCGTTAATTTCTCAATAGATACAAAGAAAAATATGTATAAAACAATAAATATTAATTTAGAAATATAAATAATGTGAAATTTATGATAAAATCCAAAGTAAATAAAGATTATCAGATAAATATACCCACTCAAATAATAAAAAAACTTAAAATAAAAGAATATGAAGAATTTAAATGGAAAATTAATGAAGATAATACCATAACATTAATTTTTGATAAAAATACTAAAGATTTAAAATATACAACAAAAAAAAGTGTTATAATAGATTCTAATAAAAATAAACAAAAGAACAACATTAGGAATAATACTATGAAATTTAATATAGATAGAAGTGTTGATGATATTCTTGCAGAATTACAAGACAATAAAAAAGAATTTTATGGCAATGAAAGTGGAATATACTCATTCAAAGGTGCTGGAGAAAAAACATTAATGCTTGAAGGAGTAGATGGAAAAGAATGGATTAAATGGGAAGATATTGATATAGCACGACGAGAAATATTGAAAGGTATGCCTGTTAATAAACTTGGTATAACAGGTAATGCTGTTGAAATATTATACAATGTTCCCAAAAATGAAGACGTCGATTATGAAGAAGAAATTATGAAAGAGATAATAGAACTTTATAAAACATTATCAAAAGAAAATAAAAACAGATTATTAAGTTATCTAAAAGAAAACTAAAAAAATCCACTAAATAATAACAATTATAATAAAATTAAAACTTATTTTTTAAAGTAGTTATTTATTAAAAATTATTAATAGAGTATATAATGATTAATTATTATATATAAAATAATATATATATTAAGTAAAATATAAAATAATATTAGATAACTTAAAATTAATTGATCTTTACGTTTAAAAATTATTAACTATTTAATTAAATAAAAAAATATAGAAAATTAAGCTAGTTAACATAAATTTAGAATAAAAAAAAATAAAAGAAGAGTATACTATGAAAAATGAAGAATATTACAAAGGAAAAGTTTGTTTAGTAAGTGGAGCAAACTCTGGAATTGGATATGCAATAAGCGAAAATCTTTTAAAATGTGGAGCAACCGTTTATATGCTTGGTCGTAACCCCGAGAGAGTTGAAAAAGCAGTAAGTGAAATTG
>CAYNSJ010000005.1:0-61265 GCA_964399835.1 uncultured Methanobacteriaceae archaeon
CATATATTATAATCTATAGTCTATTTATAATAAAAGTTTAGTTATTTACTATAATTATCATTATATTTTATTTCTCCTTCTCCTATTAATTAAATAAGATTATATTAATAAATTATAATCTGATATATTTATATAAATTTTAAAATATTAATATTTATTGTTTTTTAAATTAAGATATAGACTATCCGTTTTTTTATTATTCTAATAATAGGAGCTAATTTGTTAATAATTTTTAAAGATAATTGAATTAAGTAAAAAAAGTTTTAAATAATTTTAAAAAGGAGGTGAAGTTGTGTATTATAATTCATTAATTTTTTTCTTTTATATTATATTTATTTTGTTACTATTTGATTTGTAACCATTTCTTTCAGATGTTATGATAGTTAAATTTTTAAAGATAGTAGTATCTCTAAATTGAGTATGAATAGTGCTGTTTATTGTCCCATTAGTTATATAAAATATACTTCCTCCTGTTGAATTTATAATTGTTTTTCCATTTACTTTTAATGATATTTTTGTAATACCTATAACTGTATGTCCGTTGGTGTCATGAATATTTCCCATTATTTTAATGTTTGATCCATTTTGTACAAATTCTGTTATTGTAGTATTTACATTAATTTTTGTAATTTCTTGTATACTCTTTGTTTCTTCTCTATTGTATCCTGGATGAGAAAATACTGTTGTAATTGTGTAATTATGTGCTGAGGTACCATCGGGTATTGTGTAGTTTAGTTGTGCTATTCCATTTGTTACATTTACGATTATAGTTTTGCCATTTGAGTCTTTGATTGTTATTCCATTTATTTTAAAACAACATTGACCATTATTTACGAAATTATTTGTAATATTATCTTTTATTATAGTTGTAAATGTTATGTTTTCATTAGCAATTGATTTATGTGAAGTTTCAAGGGTAAGTATGGTGTTCCTTTTAAAAATTTCTGGATGTATTGCTATGCTCCGTGATCCATTATACATGTTATTATTTCCACTATAAACTGCTTCTAAAGTAATATTTTCTTTTAACCATGATGAAGGGATTTTGTAATTTATATAAGCTGTTCCATTTGTTACATTTGTATAAAGTATATTATTGTTTTCATCTTTTAATGTTTCATTATTAGCTTTAAATACTACTTTTCCCAATGATATACAGTTATCATATGGACTAGTTATATTTGCAGTTATTTGAATAATATCATCGTAATTTGCTTTTATTGGATTAATGATTATAGTAGTATTTATTTTTCCAATAATTGTTAAATTACTGGTAATTGTTGAATTTTTATATTTATCAGAACCAGAATAAATTGTTGTTATTATATAAATTCCATCTTGAGTTATATTAGTAGTTACTTCTGCAATGTCTTTTCTTAAGTCAATTTGTTTTATTATTTTATCATCTATGTAAAATGTAACATTTCCTTCTGTGATTGTTTTATTATTTTCATCTATTATTGTAGCATTTATTGTGAGATTTTTGTATATATACTGAGTTATGTTATTTTCAGTTATTATTTGAGTTTTTGTTTTGTTTATAGTTACAGGAAATGTATACTCTTTTTGTGTATATTTATTGTTTGGATCTATGTATTCTATTGTTATATTATATGTTCCATATTCAGTTAAAAGTGTACTTATAATTGTTCTGTTGTCTGTTATTGTCTGTGTTGTTATTGTATTGTTTTTGTTTATTATATTTAAGATTCCTTGTTTTATTGTTTCATTGTTTGGATCTGAAGTTATTATTATAAATGTTGTATTAGTTGTTGTTGTACCATAAATTGGTGTTATGTTCATGTTTATGTCTGTTTGTTTTATTGTGGTAGTGATTGTACTTGAACAACTTTGATAATTATCTGTTTCGGGATATATCGCTTTTATTGTATAATCTCCTGGTTGGGTGTACGTTATATTAAATTTACTAAATCCATTTATTATGTAACTAGTACCTATTAATTTGTTTTCATCATTGTAATAATTTATTATACCTTCTCTTAATATATTTTCTTTTTCATCTTTTATTATTGATATTACAGTTAAATTTGTTGTTGTTGTGCTGTTTATAGTTGATAATATTAGGCTTGTATTTAATTTATTGATATGTATTGTTTTTAAATTAGATTTTGTATCTCTTGATATAGTTGGTGTTATGAAAATTGTATTGTTACCAATTTTATCAGGGGTTATTGAAAATTCATTTGGATTAGTAGTAATGTTTTTTATAGTATTATCTATGTAAATAGAATAAATAGTTCTATTTAATATATCAAGATCATAACTATTTGGATATTTTAATTTAGCAGATATGTAAACAGGAAGTGAATCTGTTATTTTTATATAATCGTTCTTTGTAGTTATGTCTAGTTTTTCAAAGGTTATAGTACAATTCAAAAAGGTATTGTTGTTTAATGTTTTATTTCCATTTAGAACTAATGTTTCATGGGTAGATGATATATTTATAAAATCATTATTTATAACATAATTTGTACTTTCATTACTAGAATATACAGCTCCACCAATGGATGCAGTATTGTTATTTAATAGGCTACTTGAAATAGTTAAATTCCCTGTATTATATAATGCTCCACCAATTTTTGCTGTATTGTTATTTAGTATAGTGTTTGTTATTATTAATTTGCCTGTATTATATATAGCTCCTCCATTATCTGTAACTGTATTATTTTCTAGTTGTGAGTTATCTAATATTAAATTTCCTGAATTATATATTGCTCCACCTTGTGTTGCATTATTATCTGTTATTTTTGAATTACTAATTGTTAAATTTCCAAAATTTTCTATTGCTCCACCAGTAAGTGAGTTGGTATTTATAATATTGATATTTTTTATTATAACTTTTTGTTCTTCTCCAACTATTAAAAATTTTTTATTATTTTTAGCTTTAATTGTTTGATTATTTCCATTTATAATTATACTTGTATTTGTTGAGGCTTCTATTGTGTCTGTTATTGAATAGTCTCCTTGATTCAATTCAATTTCATAATTTTCATTGTTATCTATGTTTTCTATCGTGTCTTTTAATTCATCATAATTATTTACATATTTTTGTGTATTTTTTTTAGTATTAGTTGTTGTGATTTCTTTTGTTGTGATATTTTTTGTTGGTTCGGTTATTACTGTTTTATCGTTTTTTTCGATTTGTTTAGTTATATTTTGGTTATTGGTTGCACTTATTGTTGTTACAGTAAGTGTTAATATTAATAGTATTATAGTTATTAATAATATTTTTTTTATTTTCATAGTCTTTCTATTTCAAAAGAATGGATTTTATTTAGGTTTTGTTTAGTATATTTTCATGATTATAATATTATTCATATTATAATCTAATAATAATGTATATTGTTTAGTTTATTAATAGTTTTGTTATATAATTTTAAAAAAAGTAAAATATGTGGGGTGGTGATGGAATTGTTTATTTTATCTTCCTAATTTATCTTGGATGAATTCTATTATTTTTTGGATCCATGATCTATTTTTTTCGATTATAACTTGTTCTTTATTTTCTATTATTGCTTCTTTTAAGAAGTATTCCTGAGCATTAATGTGTTTGTTAACTTCTATTTTTTCATAATCTCCATTGGAATTGATTCTTCTTGCTTTGACATCATCTTCTAATAATGTTTCCATTATTTTTAAAATTCTTTTTTTGATGGTTGGTTCTTCTATAGGACAAGCTACTTCTATCCTTTTTTGAGTATTTCTAGTCATGAAATCTGCACTTGAAATGTATATTGTGGGATCTGTAGCACCAAATACATAAATTCTTGAATGTTCTAAGAAACGACCAACTACACTATGTACTTCAATATTTTCTGTTTTATCAGGAATACCAGGTATCATACAACAAATACCTCTTATAACCATCTTTATTTTTACACCTTGTTGTGATGCTTCTGCTAATTTATCAATCAATTTACGATCGGTTAAAGAGTTCATTTTCAATAATATTTCCGCAGGTTTATTTTCCTTTGCTTTTTCTATTTCTTTATCTATTTCTTCTATTACTATTTTTCTTAAGCGAAGTGGAGCTACTAATAATTTTTTGTAATTTCCAGTTAAATTAGATAAAGCAATATTTTTGAATAACTCTGTTGCATCATCACCTATTTCTTGTTTAGTTGTAATATAAGCTAAGTCTGTATATGATTTTGCTGTTTTTTCATTATAATTTCCAGTTCCAATTTGAGTATATTGTATGATTCTATTTTTATGTTTTTTAATAACAGTACATACTTTGGAATGAACTTTGAAATCTTCAAATCCATATAATACTTGACATCCTGCTTGTTCTAGTAATTCAGCATAGTGAATATTATTTTTTTCATCAAATCTAGCTCTAAGTTCTAATAATGCAGTTACATCTTTTCCATTTTCTAATGCTTCTAATAAATATTTTATTACTGAGGAAGATCTTGCTAATCTGTATATAGTTATTTTAATTGATATTACTTCTGGATCATTTGCAGCTTCTTTTAAGAATTGTAAAAATTCGTCCATTGTTTGATAAGGATAATGTAATAAAAGATCTTTTTTTTCTAATTGTTTAAGTATAGGTTTATTAAGATTTATATCTGGTGATGGTTGAGACTTAAATTGAGGGAATAATAATTCATTTTTTAATTTTTTTGGTAATGTATTTATTAAATCATGAATATAGTCCATATTTATTGGTGTTTCAGTTATAAATATCTGGTTTTTATGTAATCCTAATTTTTGTCTTAGATATTTATTGTATTTATGGTGTTTATATGAATAAAATTCTAATCGTATCGGTGCAAGTCTTTTCCTTTTTTTAAGAATATTTTTCATATAGTGTCTGTAATCTTCATCTTCATCAATTGGTGTTTTTTGTAAGTTTATATCTGCATTTCTTGTTGCAGCGGTTATTGTTTTATATTTTATATGGTATTCTGTATATATTTCCTCTGCAAAGGAGCAGATTATATCTTCTATTAGGATATATTCCTCAGTTCCTGGAAATTTTATGAATCGGGGAAGAGTATTTGGTACTGGAACTAATCCTAAAATTTTTTCTTCTGATTTTTGATGGTGTTTAGATTCAAGAATTACATATATGAATAATTTTTTATTTTGAAGATGTGGAAAAGGATGATGTGTATCTATAATTTGTGGTGATAATATGGGGGCAATATTTTCATAAAAATATTGGGTGATATATTGTCTTTGTACTGGATCGAGATGTTCAACTTTTTGTTGTATAATACCATGTTGTCTTAATTCTTGTTGTAGTCCTTGATATATTTCATCTCTTTGTTTATATAATGGAGCAGTTGCTTCAAATATTTTATTTAATTGTTCTTGTGATGTTAAGTTTGATTTGTTGTCTTTATGATCTGGGTCTACTAAAGTTACATCGTATAAACTTCCACATCGAATCATATAAAACTCATCTAAATTTGATGTGAATATTGATATAAATTTTAGTCTTTCTAATAATGGTACTGTTGGATCTGTAGCTTCTTCTAATACTCTTTGATTAAATTTTAACCAGGATAACTCTCTATTTTGTGTGTATGTGAAATCTCGTTTTTTATTCATTTTCATCACTAATTAATTCTTTTATTACTCCTTCTCTTATTGTGTTTTGACTTACATGGATTTCTTTTACTTGGAAATAATTTGCTATTGTTTTTATTATAATTAATCCCGTTACTACTGTATGTATACGTTCTGCTTTTATTTTTAATATTTTTGAATAAGTTTCTTTGTTATTTCCATTTAATTCTTTTTGTAAATTGTTTATTTCGTCTATTGTTATTGTTGGTCCTTTTGGTTTAATGTTTAGATGTTCCATTATTTTTTTTATAGTTCTTATGGTTCCACCTACAGCATACATGTGTTTATCATTTTTTTGTTTAATTTGTGATTTTTTAATTTCTTTTAATACAGCTGCTTCTATTTCTTTTGTTTCTTTTTCATTAGGTAATAATAATGATACAAAATCATAGTATGTATTTAAAGATCCTAATGGTAAACTTACTGTTTGTGTAGCTTGTTTATATTTAAATTCTATGATCTCGGAACTACCTCCTCCAACATCAATAAGTAATCCATGATCTTGTCTTAATTCTTTATTCTTTAATGATTTGAAACTTAATGTAGCTTCCTGTTTTCCTGTTAATACGTGGATGTCTATATTAGTATTACTTTTAACTTGGGTTAATACTTCTTCAGTATTATCAATGTTTCTCAGTGAAGCTGTTGCAAAATAAAAAGTTTTATCTACTTGGAGGTGACTCATATTTTTTTTGAAGGTTCTTAGTACGCGAATTAGTCTATTTATCCCTTCTTTATTTAATTTATTATTTTCTTTAAATGAAATAAGTCCAACTGTTTTTTTCTTAGAAATCAAAGTTCTAAATCGTCCATTATTAATTTTGTATACTTTAAATCGTATAGTGTTTGATCCAATATCGGTTATTCCATATAACATTCTATTTCCATTCTCTTTAATTTTATTCATTATTTGTTTATTTATAATTTGATTTATTTATAATTAATTATAATTATCATGATTATTATCCGGTTTTTGTACAAAATAGTAAGAAATAGTAGCAATTTGTGAATATAGTAGCAATTTAGGAACATAATGAGTAATTTGTGAACATAATTACAGTTCTCTAATTTAAAAAGATTTTTTTTATTATTTTTGGTATAATAATTTAAAAATAAGTTATGTTGATTTTAAAAAAATATAAAAGGATAAAAAAATCAGGGTAAAAATGATAAAAGTCCTGATTTTAATCCTTTTTTAAGTTCCCGTTGGATTTATTGTTAAATCCTTTTCTTACATGAGTTAAGTTTTATTATTTAAGTTTTTTTCTTAAATATTTGAACTTCCTATAATAAAAAATTGAACTTTTGAAATAAAAAACAAACTAAAAAAATAGAATCTTATTATTAATTAATAATAAGAAACTGGATTGAATAAAAATGTATATAACATACTATAGTATATACCTTGCACTATATAAAGATATCTTTTTGTAATAATTTATAATAAATTATATTTTATTAATTTTAAAGTAAATTAAAACATATATTTTAGAAAATATTGTTTTAATAATTATTTCTTAAGATTGTTTGATTAAGTGACATATATTTATATATAATTTACATTTATTTGTCATGATTTTTAATATTTATTTTTATAAAAGTAATATCTCAAATACAATTTTTAATATTATTTTTTACTAAAGTAATACAAAAAATAGATTTAATAAAAAAATGAGTAAGTTAAAATCAAGTAATATTAATTTATTAGTTATATTTTGTCAATATACTCTTCTAAAAACTTTAAAAAACAAAGAAATATTAGTATTCCTTAATTTTTTATTAAAAATAGATTTATATTATAAAAAGATAAGAAATGGATTAATTTAAAGTTTTATCCATTCTTAATCTTTATTCCAATTAATAGCACCATATATTACACAAATTATTGTAATAACAATACATCCAATATATGCTCCCCATATCCAAGGATCTGTCATTCCAAGTACTGACATATTATCTACCCTCTGAGGCTTTGAATATTTTTTCAACATTTTCTTTTTCTTCTTCACTATTTTGAGTTAATAGTGATACGACTATTGTTAATATGAATGCTATAGGTAATGCTATTACCATTGGATCAACATAAGGCCATGGCATTTGGGATATTAATACAGTATGGCCTGTAAGTAATTTACATATTCCTAATCCTGCTGCTTCTTTTTGATGAGTAAATAGTAGACAGAATAAACTTATTAAAGTTCCACTAAGTAATCCTGTAATTGCTCCTTTTTTAGTTGTTCGTTTCCAGAATAATGCACATATATAAACAGGTAAAAATGCTGATGCACATAAACCAAAGAATATAGTAGTACCCTGAGCTACTATACCTGCTGGTAAGAGATATGCTAATATAACAGCTATTATAATAGCAATTAAAATACCTATTCTAGTAATAGAAATACTTCCACCATTTGCTTTTTTCAATGGTGCATATACATCGTGAGCTATTGCTGATCCTTGTACGTGGAATTGTGTACTTATTGTACTCATTGCAGCTGCAAGTAATGTTAACATAAATACATATGTAAACCATTGAGGCATTGCAGATTCAATGAATAATGGTATAATTTTATCTACATTTCCTCCTGCTGCTTGTATTGCAATTTGTCCAGTATGTTGGAAGAAAAATACATTTGATAATGCACCAATTACATATGCAGTAAATGTCATTACAAATATGAATATAGCACCGATTAAAACACCTTGGTTTAAATCTCTGTTTGATTCTACTGTCATGAATCTTACAGCTAATTGAGGTTGTGCTATAGCACCAATTCCTACTCCCATAATAATGGATGTTACTAAATTCCACCAAAACTTACTACCTAAAATAGGCGAAGTTGTCCATCCTGTTGCACCAATAGCTTTACTTGAAGCAGGCATCAATGGGGCCATGTTTGTTAACAATTCATTTGCATGAGTTACTCCTCCAAACATCCAATATACGCTTACAAGTAATATAAGCATACCTATAAACATAATTGTCCCTTGTAATGCATCAGTATACATTACACCTTTAATACCACCAAATATTACATAGAATCCAATAATTACTGCCATAATTATAATTGATATTTCGAATCCTATTGCTAATGTGGTTTCAAGAAATCTTGCTGCACCTATTAATACACTTGCTGCATATATAGGCATTGCAAAGAATATAAGTAATCCACTAAAGTATTGTATAAATTTACTGTTAAAACGTTTTGATAAGAATTCAGGGAAAGTCAATGCTTTAAGATGTTGTCCCATACTTCTTGTACGTTTACCGAATACTACAAATGCAAGTAATATTCCAACAGCTATATTTAAAAATACTAACCATAGTATACCAAGACCAGTTGTCCCAGCTACTCCTCCAAATCCTACAATTGCCGCAGTACTAATAAATGTAGCACCATAACTTAATGCCATGATATATGAGTTGGATTGACGTCCAGCTACAAGATAATCCTCTTTGCTACTGGTTCGCTTCCAAGCTAAATATCCTACTGCTAGCATTACGGCAATATATATTATTACTATAAATGCTAATAAATAATTCATTAAAAAGCTCCTAAAAAAAATTTTTATCCTAAATTACTAAATAAATTTCAAGTTTTTTCTTAATGAAATTATTCTGACTATTGTTTATACCTGAAATTTATCATTATTAATAATTTAGTATATTTATTAGTTTGTTTTTAATAGTAATTATTATTTTGTTTTAAAATGTAAAAATATAACATTATAAAAAAACTAACTTATTCTAATTATTATTTTTAATTTAAAAAAAAGAGTTGAAAAATTGATTTATTAAATTATCCTAAAAAATATACTTTTCCTATGCAGTATATTATATAAAATGCAAATATAATAAATCCATCTTTTTTATTAATTTTGTATCCTCTAGAACCTAAAATTAATAATAGTACTGTTATACCAAGTACCATAGGTATATCATATTGAATAATACTTAATTCTACAGGTATATCTGTAATTAATGCAGGTAAACCAAGACCTATCATTATATTAAATGTATTACTACCTAGAACTGTACCAATAGCTAAACTATTTAATCCTTTACGTACAGAAGTAAATGCAGTTACTAATTCGGGGATACTTGTAGCTACTCCAAGAATTAATCCGGATATTATTTGTGGAATGGATAATAATGCAGATAAATTTGTCATACTAGAAACTAACAAATTACATCCAACAACTAAACCAACGATTCCTACTAAAGCATATAATATAAGTTTGAAAAAACTTTTGGTTTCTTCTTTTTCTTCTGAAATTTTATTTATTATGTCTGGATGTTCTTCGGTTTTAATTTTTTCTTTTTCTTTTTCTTCTTTTTCGGCAGTTTTAATAAGTATATATAAATATATTAAATAAACAATTACTAAAATAATTCCAGTAATTCTATTAATTTTATTAAAGAAACTCACGGCTATAAACAATATGATTGTTGTTATTAAAGTCATGGAACCATCACGTAAGAAATCTTTCTTTTTACATATAATTGTTCCTGCTATAAGAGCAGTTATACCTAAAATACCTCCAATATTCCATATATTACTACCTAGGGCAGTTCCTAATCCAATATCTACATTTCCTGTTAAAACAGCTATCATTGTAGAACCAAATTCGGGGAGTGATGTTCCAACAGCAGCAGTTGTAACTCCTAAGACAATTTCAGAAATCCCTTTTAGTTTACCAATAATTACGATGTTATCAACAAATACATTTGCAGATTTGATTACAATAAACAATCCTACAATTAAAATTGTTATGTATATAAGTATATCAAATGTCAATTCATCACCTATAAATTAATATTTTTCATCAATTAAACTAATTAATACATTATATTTTTTATACTATTATAATTAACTAAATCATTTATTTTAACATTTGTTAATAAAATTATTGATTAGGTGGTATATCATGTTTTTTTTTAAAAAAAATAAGTAGTACATCTTGAAAATATTATTTAGAATAAGATTTATTAAGATTTACAATAAAAGAAGTAATATTTAAATTATTAAAAGATGATATTAGAAAGGGTATCCTATTTAAAAGTATTTTTTTTTATACTTTATTTTTATAAAGTTATTATTTATTTTTTTAATTTAGTAGATAGACATTATTACTGAACGGGTTGAATTATATTTATACATATTTTATCAAAAACTTAAATATTTAAGGAAAAATTGGAGTATAAAACCTTCAAATATTCTGAAATAAAAAAATAAAGTTTTTGATTCCTTTGTTCTGTATTAACTTATTATATTTGCCTATATTAATATTATGATTATTGTTTATTAAAATGTATATAGGATACTACTTCTTAATTTATCATATCAACTCTTTATTAGTGGTAAGTATAATTAAATAAAAATGATTATTGACAAAAAGCATAAAGCCAATTTATATTAAAAAATTTAATAATACTTACATTTAAATCATATCTACTTTATTATATATAAATATTTTTTAGATAAATAAAGATATAACAGTGTTAAATTTATATAAAACTTGCTATTAAATCGTTTTATATTATATAAAACTTTATTTCAATTTTTAAATAAAAAAGATTGTTATTTGTTTATTTATTTTTACTTTTGAATATTATTTTTCTTTATTGAATTTAAATAACTGTTATTAATCTTTTAAATGTTTTTTAGCATAAAATTATTCATAAAAATTTATGCAAAGTTTTCTAAAAAAGATTTCAAAAAAAATATCTCTATTTTTTCTTACGATAACTTGATGGTAAAACACCCATTTCTTTTTTGAATGCTTTAGCAAATTTACTACTACTTTTATAACCAACCATATCTGCAATTCTAGCAATTGTATAATCAGTATTTTTAATTAATTCTTTAGCTCTATGAAATTTATATTCTCGATACCAAGCATATAAAGGTTTACCATAAATATCTTTAAAACAATTTTTAAGAGTAGTTAAATTAATACCATACTTTTTAGATAATGTTTCAAGTGATACATAACTTGCAATATCACGAGAAAGATCATTTTTAATTTTCTTAACAACTTTTGCTTGGCTAGGAGTATATGTATTTCTAATATTACTTTCATCAACACATTTGTGTGATGATAATAATAAACATAACTCTAAAACTTTAATTTTATAGTATATGCCTCTTGTAAATTCACTAGAATATATATCTGTAATCACTTGTTTTATCTCTTTTTGAGGATGGAATAAAGTAAATCCTTTATTATCTATAATATTTTCATATAAATGTATTAATATTTCTAAATAAAATGGGTAATTTTCAATTATATATTTTCTAAATTGATCATAATTTATAAATATAGAAAATCCTTTATGAAATCCACGTGTATATTCAGGAAGCTTATTTTTTTTAAAAAGATCAATAGACATTAAAATATCTTCTTCACCAATATAAATATATCTATCTTGGGGAAGTTTACATTCATATCTTCCATCTTTGCAATGATTTATGATCAAAATAGTACTTTCTGGGTCTTGGTCTATAAAATCGGATGTTTTATATAATATATGAAATTCATTAAAAATTAGGGTTATACCAGGACAAATATCATAACAGATTGTTTCTCCATAACTTTCAGTATTTACTTTAAAATTTATAATTCTTTTAGTTTCTGATGCTTCTTTGATTTGTAAGTCTGATTTGTTTTTATCTTTTACAGATAGTCCATCAATATAGTATATTTTTTCATAAATTTTTTCATTCATTGTTTAATTCCTAGTTAATAAGGATAAATACAGATTACTGAAAAATATTGATTTATTACAGTTATTTATATTTATATTATTATTTTAAGATTTATTTATTAATTATTATATTGTAATATGTAATTATTAAATATTTTCTAAGGAAAAAACATACTTTATAATAAAAAAAGTAATTTAATATATATTATTCAAAAAATAGCATTAATGGGGGCTTTTTTAAAAATTTAAGAAGAAAAAAAAGGGGATATATCAATCATTTTCTTAAACTAAAATAAATAGAGGAAAGGTTATAAAACCTCTAATTTTTTTTTCTAATGATGAACTTCTATTTTTATGAATAGATATTTGAATATAAAATGATATTTTTTTGTCCCGTTATTTATATCCCCTAGCAAGACTAATTATACTAACTATTGTTTACTTATTTTTTAGGGTAGAATCCACTAGGTGCTTCAGATAAGTTAATCATTATGTTTTTCATTTGAGTGTAATGATCAAGAATAACTTTGTGGGTTTCACGTCCAATACCAGATATTTTATATCCACCGAATGGAGCTCCAGCTGGAATAGAGTTATATGTATTTATCCACATTCTACCAGTTTCTATACCATTACATACACGGAATGCACGGTTAATATCACGTGTCCATACAGCTCCACCAAGACCATAATCGTTGTCATTAGCCATTTTAATTACATCTTCTTCTGTATCAAATGGCATTGCAACTGCTACTGGACCAAATATTTCTTCTCTTGCAACTGTCATGTCGTTTGTAACATCAGTTAATAATGTTGGTTCTACATAACATCCTTTAGCAAATTCACCTTCAGTTAAACGGTTACCACCAACAGCTACTGTAGCTCCTTCTTTTTTACCGTCTTCAATACATTTAAGTATTTTTTCTACTTGTCTTTCATTGATTTGAGCACCCATTTGAGCATTTGGATCCCATGGCATACCTACTTCAAGTTTTTTGAATTGATCTACTGCTTCTTTTATAAATTTATCATAGATAGATTCTTGAATAAATACTCTTGAACCTGCACAACATACTTGACCTTGGTTGAATAAGATACCTAATTGTAATCCATCCATTGCCATATCCCATTTACAATCTTCGAAGTAAATGTTTGCGGATTTACCTCCTAATTCAAGTGTTGCAGGAATGAGTTTTTTAGAAGCTGCATCAGCTACACTACATCCTACTTCTGTAGATCCAGTAAATGCTAATTTTCTTAAACCTGGGTGGTCTAATAAATATTGTCCAGATTTAGATCCTTTACCTGTTATTACGTTAAATACTCCTTTAGGTAGTACTTTTTCAGTCATTTTTGCAAATTCAAGAATACTTAATGGTGTAGAACTTGATGGTTTAAATACTGTACAACATCCTGCTGCAAGTACTGGTGCTAATTTCCATGCACCCATAAGTAATGGGAAGTTCCATGGTACAATTTGTCCTACTACTCCTATAGGTTCTCTGAATATTAAACTTAATGTATTGTTATCAAGTTTAGCTGCTGATCCTTCTTCAGTACGTACTGCTCCTGCGAAGTATCTAAAGTGGTCAGATGAGAATGGTACATCAATTGCTTGTGTTTCTCTTAAAGCTTTACCATTGTCTAATGATTCAACTAATGCTAATTTTTCAGCATTTTCATCAATAATGTCTGCAATTTTCATTAGAATTTCTTGTCTTTCAATAGGTTCTACAAGTTTCCATGTTTCAAATGCAGCTTGTGCTGCTTTTACAGCTTCATCAACATCTTCTTTTGTTGCTTCAGCACATGTGGATAAGTATTCACCGTTACCTGGGCAAGTTGTATCAAATGTTTCTCCATCTGATGCTGGTTTCCATTCTCCGTTTATGTATAAATCATAATTTTTATCTGCAGGGTTTTCCATTTTTATTCGTCTCCAGTTATTATATTAATAAATAATTTTATTCTGTTAATATTATTAAATTTTTTTTAGTTTTAATGTTGTGTTATATACATTATTTTATTTAATTATTCAAAAAAAAAATAAATAAAAAAGATTAGAAGTCTACTTCGTTACCGTAGTAAGCACATACTAATACTTTTTCTAATAATTCAGGGGTGGTTTTTCTTGGGTTGGTTGGAGTACAAGAGTCACCTTGAGCATTTATTGAAATTTGGGTAACTTTTTCTTTGAATTCATCTTCATTTACACCAAATTCTTTAAGTGTAGCTGGTATATTTAACATTTTGTTGTACTCTTGGATTTTTGCGATTAATTGATCAACAATTTCATCATCAGTTCCTTCCATACCTATGAATCTACCAATATTTCCGTATCTACTTGAATCAGCTTTTGAATTAAATCTGATTACATATGGTAAGTATATTGCGTTAGCACAACCGTGAGGTATATGTCCTGTACTGAATGCAGCACCAGTTTTGTGTGCTAATGAGTGTACAATACCTAATAAAGCACTACTGAATGCCATTCCTGCCATACATTGTGAATAGTGCATTTGTTCACGTGCTTCCATATCACCTTTGTATGATTTAGGTAAATCATTAAGAATACGTTTAATTGAATCTAATGCTAATGCATCAGTAAATGGTTGAGGTACAGTTCCTGTATATGCTTCTATACTGTGAGTTAATGCATCCATACCAGTGTATGCAACAAGTTTTGCAGGCATTGTTTTTGGTAATGCTGGGTCAACAATTGCTATATCTGGTGTAAGTTCGAAATCAGCTAAAGGCCATTTAATTCCTGTTTCATAATCAGTTACAACTGAAAATGCTGTTACTTCTGTACCAGTTCCACTTGTTGAAGTGATAGCACAGAATTTAGCTTTATTTCTTAATTTTGGTACATTGAAAGGTTTACTTATTTCTTCGAATTTTGCATCTGGATGTTCGTAGAATATCCACATTGATTTAGCTGAATCGATTGGTGAACCTCCACCTACTGCAACAATCCAGTCAGGACCGAATGCAGCCATTTTTTCTGCTCCTTCTTTTACTTGTGTAAGAGCTGGATCTGGTGTTACACCTTCAAATAATTCTACTTCCATTCCTGCTTCTTTAAGGTTATTTACAATTATGTCTAAGAATCCTTCTCTTTTCATGGATCCTCCACCGACAACTACCATTGCTTTTTTACCTTCAAGTTCTTTTAATACATCAAGTGCGTTTTCTCCGAAATATACATCTCTTGGTACTGTAAATCTTTGCATGTTTTTTATCTCCGTTAAATTATATACATTTTTATTCATTTTTTAGGAATGATCATCCCTATAGAACGTGTTTTTAAAAACCCTATTTTGATGATTTTTCCCATTTTAAATTCAATCCTATTCAATCATCTCATGATTGGATACTAGTATTATATTTCTATCTGATAATAAAGGTTTGCATTTTTATCATTATTAAATATGATAAATTAGTTTATTTTATAATGATTCAATTTATTAAAATAAGGATTATATCAATCTATTTTTTTATTATAATTTTATAAATAGTTATGTTAGTTTATAATATGTTTATTTATCCTTTGTTTGGAGTTTAAAATCATTTAAAAATATCATGAATATTCATGATAAAAATATTGTTAATCAATTGTAATAATTGGTATTTTTTTACTATTTTTTTACTATTATTTTATTATTTTTTTTAAAAATATTAAAAAGTAAAATTATTTTATTTCCTTGATAAATTTACTTTTAATAGGAATTTAATTTAAGATTTAACACATAAATTCATAATCATCACCATTTATACTAATTAATATTGCATCAACAATACATGCAGTATTCCATCCTACTACCCGAGTTGCAACTTCCTCTAATTCTGGTGGAATATTTTCTTCACCATAAGGTCGAATGATTACTATAGGTTTATCGAATGTTTTGGCATAGTTAACATGATTCATTATTAATTTTTTGTTATCATTCCATAGACCAGATAAGATAATTAGAATATCTGATTTATCAATAGCATCAGCTTCTGAACTTTCTGAAGTTAAATCTTTCCATTGGAATGCTTCATTGCTTTTATCTAATCTTGATATAAATGTGTTATAATCTTTACAGTCTTTTGGGTAACTAATATATATTTTCCAAATTTTATTTTCGTCAGCATCAGGGAATAAATCTAGCATTTAATTTGCTCCTTATTTTTTTTCATTTATGTTGGAATAGTTTATTATTTTTTTTCTCATGTCTTAATGGGACATTATTACTATTTTTTCTATTTTTATTTTTCTTAGTTATAATATACTTTAATTATAATTATTAAAATATGTTTATTACTAGTTTATTCAGGTTATAGTTTTAATATTATATTTGTACTGAGAAATAGTTTTTAAAATTATTAATTGTAAATAACAGCTTTTGCATGATTAAAAAAAAAGTATTTAGTTTTTAATTAAATATATTGAAAGGAGAGTATATTGTAAATACTCTCTTTGTCTTGTTATTTATCATCATCATTCTCTACACCTTCAGTATGTATAAGAGAATGACGTTCTATTTCTATTTCGTCACCTGTATCATCATCAAAAAGATGGATGCTTTGAGTAGGACATACACTAGCTGAATTTTTTACATCATAAATATTTCTTATAAGTCCTTCTACAGAATCATCAGCTATAACTCCACCTTTCATATTTATTAATCCATCATCATCTAAAAAAAGTATTTGTGATGCTTTAGTACAAGCTCCACATCCTTTACAAGTACTTCTATCTATTTCTACTTCATACATTATAGTATCTCCTTAATTTTCGTTTTTTTTAAAATAATTACCTTTTTTTTTTATATTATTATTTAGTTATGTTATTAAATATATAAATATTAAGTAATAAATTAATTTCAGAGGAATAAAATGAAACAATTTAAATTAGCTTCTTGTCAAATGGATGTCATTGATAATAAGAAGAAAAACATTAAAAATGCAATATCTCAAATAAAAAAAGCTTCATCTAATAGTGCTGCTCTTATTACTTTGCCTGAAATGTTCAATACTCCATATAATAATGATAAATTTATTGAATATGCCGAATGTGAAGAAGATAGTATTACATTAGATGCAATGTGTAAAATTGCTAAAGATGAAGAAATATATTTACAAGCTGGTACAATTCCTGAGTTAAAAGATGATAATTTATATAATACAGCTTATTTAATAAACCCTGATGGTGATATTATAGGAAAACATAGAAAAATGCATATGTTTGATATTAATACAGACACAATTAAATTCACAGAATCGGATACATTAACTCCTGGAAATGATATTACAGTAATTGAAACACCATTAGCTACTATAGGTATGGCTATTTGTTATGATATTAGATTTCCTGAATTATGGACTTTGATGAATAAAAAAGGAGTGGATATTGTTTTGTTACCTGGAGCATTTAATAAAACAACAGGACCTGCTCATTGGGAAACATTGATTCGTACACGTGCTATTGATAATCAAATATTCTTAGTAGCTACTTCACCGAGTCAGCTTGAAAATCCTTTTTATGTTGCATGGGGACATTCTATGATTGTTGATCCATGGGGTGAAATATTGGCTTGTGCTGATGAAAAAGAAGATATAATTTATTCAAATTTGGATAGTGAAAAAATTTTGTCTGTTCGTAACCAGTTACCAATACTGAAAAATAAACGAAAAGATATATATGAAACAGTTGAAATTCATATAAAAAAATAGGGTATATTTAATAAATAATTATTCTATAAAAAATAGTAATAGTTATTAAATATTTTTCTAAATACCAAAATGAATTATTCATTTAATTCAAAAAAAGATAATTGTTTGAATTTTGTATTTATTTTAAAAAATTAAAATTTAATTTTTTTTCTTTTTCTTAGGTTTTGGATCAATTTTTTTCAAAGCTTTATTAGCAACTTTTTTATAATCTTTATCACCAGTAGCAGCTCTACGAGCTTTTTTAATAGGATCAATAGCTTTTTTATCACCGATATCTCCTAATGCTTTGGTAGAAGCAGTCATTACTCCCCAATCATCATCTTTCAATAATTCAATTAATGGGTCAACAGCAGTTTTTACTTCCATTTCACCTAATGCTTTTGCTGAAAATTTACGTATAGCAAAATCTTCTGACTTTAATGCATTAATTAATTCTTTACCTACAGTATCATCACCAATATCTTTTAATGCTAATATAGCATATTTTTGAATTTGAGTATTCTCACTTTTTAAAGCTGAAATTAAAGGTTTAATTGATTCATTACCTATTGAAGCTAATGATTTAGCAGCTTGAAAACGAACATGTGGATTTTTATCTTGAAATGTATTAATTAATTCTGGAATAGCTTCTGGAAAATCAGCTAAAGCTTCACAAGCATCCATACGAGTTTTTGAATCTTCACTATTTAAATTTTCTATATATGTGTTAATATCTGTCAATTTTTCACTTCCTCTATTATTTAATAATTAATCATAATTTAAGAGCTTTATTTTAAGATTATATATTATAATAATATTTTTATCTCTCTATAACTTTATTTATCAATATAAAGTATATAAAATTATATCTTTGAAATACGTAAAGTAGGTGCTTTTTTAAATAAAATAAAAATTATAAATATACAATATGAAATCGTTTGAAATATATGGTTCTCAAATAATAAATAATGCTATGAAAATAGATGATACTCTTATAATAACTGATCTACATTTAGGGTATGAATCATCATTAAATAATCAAGGTTTGATGATACCTCAATTTCAATATGAAAAAATATTGGATTCTTTGATTGAAATACAAAATATTGCTTCAGCAGATAATATATTGATCAATGGTGATATAAAACATAATTTTGCAAAGATATCCAAACAGGAATGGAAAGAAGTATTGGATTTTATAGATTATTTACAGGATAATTTTATAGATATAATTTTAATAAAGGGAAATCATGATAACTTCACAGAATATATAACAAAAAAACGTGACTTAGAATTATGTAATGAATATATATTAAATGAATATTTAATTACTCATGGACATAAATTACCTGAAAAAATACCTACTGAAATTGAAACAATAATAATTGGTCATGAACATCCTTGTATTGGTATAAGAAGTGGAGAACGAGTTGAAAAAGTTAAAGCATATTTGAAAGGATACTGGAATAATTATCAATTATTAGTACAACCTTCTTTTAATCAAATAAGTTATGGTTCTGATGTATTGCATGAAAAAACAATATCTCCTTTTATAAAAAATGTTGCTGATTTTGAAGTCTATGCTGTGGAAGAATATGAAATATATCCTTTTGGATCATTGAAAGATATTTTAAGTGTAGAAGAAAAATATGAATAAAAGAATGATTAAAATGTCTGAAGAATATAGTGATGAAAAAATACATGCATTGTTACATCCTTATGTTAGTAAATGGTTTAAAAATAAATTTGATACATTTACTGATGCACAAAGGCAAGCAATACCTCATGTAAATGCGGGAAAGAATATATTAATATTATCACCAACGGGTTCAGGAAAAACTTTAACAGCATTTTTGGCTATATTATCAGGATTAACAAGTTTAGCTGAAAGAGGAATGTTAGAAGATAAAGTATATTGTATTTATATATCCCCTCTTAAAGCATTGGATAATGATATTTATAAAAATCTTGAAGAACCTATTGAAGGGATTAATAAAGCAGCAGGTCGTGACATGGGTATAAGACAGGCTGTAAGAACAGGAGATACTACACAGTATCAACGTACTAAAATGTTAAAAAATCCACCACATATTCTTATCACAACACCCGAAACATTATCTATTTTATTAGTAGCTCCTAAATTTAGGTTAAAACTTAAAGATGTTAGATATGTGATAATTGATGAAATACATGCATTAGCAGAAAATAAACGGGGAACACATCTAAGTTTAAGTCTTGAAAGATTAAATAATTTAACGGGTGGATTTACAAGAATTGGATTAAGTGCAACTGTAAGTCCCCCTGAAAAAATAGCAGAATTTCTTGTTGGATATGATTGGGGAAAACAAAGAGATTGTGAAATAGTAAATGTGAACTATCTGAAAAAATTGGATATGAAAGTATTATGTCCTGTTGAAAATATAATTGAAACAGATCCTGAAACTTTAACTACAAAATTATATGAAATGTTACATAAGTTAATTCAGAAACATAAAACAACTTTGATATTTACAAATACCCGAAGTGGAGCTGAAAGTGTATCCTATAAATTAACTAAATATTATCCAAAATATTACAATCAAAATAATGTAATGGCACATCATTCATCGTTATCTAAAGAAGTAAGATTAGAAACAGAAAATGAATTAAAAGATGGAAATTTAAAAGTTGTAGTAAGTAGTACCTCTTTAGAATTAGGTATTGATATTGGATATATAGATCTTGTAATTTTAATAAGTTCACCAAAATCAGTATCACGAGCATTACAAAGAATTGGAAGAAGTGGACATAAATTACATGAAAAATCAAAAGGAAGATTGGTTGTTGTAAATAGAGATGATTTAGTTGAATGTAGTTTAATATTAAAAAATGCAAAAGAAGGAAAAAT
The DNA here is from genome assembly GCA_964399835.1 of uncultured Methanobacteriaceae archaeon. Lineage (GTDB taxonomy): Archaea > Methanobacteriota > Methanobacteria > Methanobacteriales > Methanobacteriaceae > Methanosphaera. The sequence goes on from CAYNSJ010000005.1 coordinate 20,895, forward strand.
TGATAGAATAAATATTCCTCATGCATGTTTAGATGTATTAAGTCAGCATATTTATGGAATAGCTATAGAGCAAAAACAAAATATAAAACAAGTATATGATATGGTAAAGCAGAGTATGCCTTATCATGATTTATCATGGGAAAGTTATAAACAAGTACTAAGTTATTTAGCTGGTGAATATACAAAATTAGAACAACGATATGTGTATGCAAAAATATGGGTAGATTGGGATACTAACACTTTTGGAAAAAGAGGTAAATTAGCAAGGGTACTTTATTCTACAAATGTAGGAACAATATCTGATCGAAGTCATGCAAAGGTAAAATGTAGTGGAAAAGTAATTGGAAGTATTGAAGGAGACTTTATGGAAAGATTACATAAAGGAGATACTTTTGTATTGGGTGGAAGAGTATATCAATTTAAATATGCTAGAGGAATGACAGTAACAGTAATTCCTAGTAGTAGTACTCCTAGTATACCTTCATGGATATCTGAACAATTACCTTTATCTTATGATTTAGCAATGAGTATACAAAATTTTAGATCTATAATGGATTGGAAAATAGATATAGGCTTAAAAGAAGAAGAAATAATAAATTATATCAAAGATTATTTATATGTTGATGAGAATTCTGCTAATTCAATTTATTATTACTTTTTAGAACAATATTTGTATAGTGAAATCCCATCTAATAAGAAATTATTAATAGAATATTATACAGGGTTTGGTGGAAGAAGATTTGTTATATTCCATACTTTATATGGGAGACGTGTAAATGATGCATTATCCAGAGCAGTAGCATATGTAATAGCTCAAAGATATCATCATGATATAATGATAAGTATTGATGATAATGGGTTTTATATAAGTTCTGATTCAAAAATAGGTGGACTTGAAGCTTTTGAAGAATTAAATAGCGAAAACATAAGGGAAGTATTAATTAAAGCAATTGATAAAACAGAAACTTTAGCTTCAAGATTTAGGGATTGTGCAAATCGTTCGCTTATGATTTTGCGTCGTTATAAAGGCCAAGAAAAAAGTGTTGGTAGACAACAAGTAACTAGTAAAATATTATTGAGTTTTGTAAAAGAAATAGATGATCATTTTGCAATATTGGAAGAAGCTAGGAGAGAGGTTATAGAAGATTATATGGATATTGAACATGCTCAAGAAGTATTAACTTCTATTGAATCTGGAGATACAGTAATAAAAACAGTTAATACAAAAATACCAACACCATTTGCATTTAATTTAGTTTCAAGAGGATATTTAGATGTACTTAAATATGAAGACCGTGTTGAATTTATAAAAAGAATGCATGTAGCGATAATGGATAGTATAAAAGATAAGAAAAAACCATCAAAAGAATAAATGGTTTTTTTTAGATAAACGCATCTAATGTTGATGTTTTACCATTTTTTAAGAAATCTAAGGGTGGATCCATCTGTATGAATTCCATTTTCAATGATTCTAATTCTTCTAAAGCATCATCAGTTATGTCTGGTGCAACAATTATACCTCTTACAAAATCTTTATTATCACTAAAACAGTCCACATAACCTTTTAGTTGTTTAACTGCGTTATGTCCTGCTTTTCGACTTTTGAATTCCAATATCATCAATGTTTCATTTTTATCTTTACCCATTAAATCTATAAATCCATTTTCAGTCTGATATTCTCGTCTAGTTGGTCTAAAACCTTTTTCTATTAAATTTGGTTTTTTATATGCTAAATCAACCATATGTTTTTCATAGCCTCTAAGTTCTAATTCTTTTGTATCTGTAATATTATAATAAGTAGCAGTATATGTTTTTGTTATTGTGACTGTTAATTTTTCTGTTGGTTTTGTTCTTTTACCAGTTATATTTACTTTTCCAGCTTTTAATGAAACAATATTCTTAGTTCCTGGAGCTTGCCAGTTTACAGGTTCTAAATTTAATTCCTGATGTATTGCAAAGGTACCATCTTTCTTAATTAATATTAATCTATCTCCTGTATCTAGTTTACTACGTGCTCTACCTTCATATTCAATATAACATTCGGCTAAAATGATAATCATTGCTTTTTTTGTTAATCCTTCATTTACTAATTCATAAGTTTCTTGAGCATTTGGATTTTCTAATGTGTTATATTTAATATTGATACACCTCTATTTTATCTAGTTATTCTGTATGTTATTCTTAGTTTTTAGTTTTTTCAATTAAATTTTTCAAAAGTAGTATTTTAATAGAAATATAAAAATTCTTTATTTTTAAAAATTAGTAATAATATTTTATAAAAAAAATTAGAAAAGTTATTAGAAACTTTTCTCATAATATTTTTGTAGTTTGTGTATGAATGTTTTTGCCCATGCAAATGAGATTAAACTACCTACTGCACAACCTACAACTAAACCAAAGTAAATACCAAGTTCACCAAAGTTTAACATAAATCCTAAAATATACGCAAATATTAATTCAAATATTAATGTTCTGAATAATGTTAATACAAGTGAAGTTATTCCTTTTCCAACTCCTTGGAATGTACAAGAAGACATAATACCTAAAGGCATTGCAATTAAGAATAAACAAAGTATTTTAAGTAAGTTTGCTATTCTATCTGTTAACATCATACTTTGTGGTGAATATGTAAATATCATTGCAATATATGGTGCACAAATATACATTATTATTGCTAATATTATAGAAACTGCACCACCTAATAATATTGAATAATTATATGCCTCTGATAATTTTTTATAATCTCTAGCTCCATAAGCTGCTCCAGTAACTGTTAACATAGCAGTACCTATACCAATTAATGGAATCATCGCCATCTGATTAATTCTTAATCCAGAAGTATAAACAGCTACTGCTACAGTACCTGCAGTAATAGTTAACATAGCATTGATTAATATAGCACAAAAAGACATTACAAGGTTTTCTGCTGTTGCAGGAATTGCTACAAGTGCAATATCTTTTACAATTGCATTTTTATATTCAAATACTTTTTTTGTTATAGTTAGATAAGTGTTCTTTTTAACCCAAATCCAATAACCCATTACAATACAAGCTATTGATGCAGAAAGTACAGAAGCCCATGCTGCTCCAGCCATACCCATATTAAGTACATAAATGAATATTGGATCTAATACTATGTTAAGAACGGCAGTTATAGCCATTGCGTACATAGATCGGTTAACGTCCCCTTCTGATCTTAAAATAGCTGCAGCTACTGATGAGAATACAAATACAAACATAAAACCAAATACAATGTTTCCATATTGAAGACCCATTTCAACAGAATCTCCTGCACCCATTACAAGTAATATAGTTTTTAATAAAGGTATTAATATTAAAGGGGCTAATATTGAAAGTAAAATTGTTAATAAAACTGTATGTGTTGCAGCATTATCTGCAAGTTTTTTATCCTGTGCTCCTATTGATCGAGCTATTAATGAATTTGCTCCAGCACCAATACCATTACCTAATCCAACTACTACAAAAAATAATGGTGATATAAACCCTAATGCAGCTAATGCTGTTGATCCTAATCCAGCTACCCAAACACTGTCTGCTAAGTTATATAACATAACTAAGAACATTGAAAGCATTGTTGGAACTGCTAATTTTTTGATTGCTGTTTTAGGGTCTCCTCTTATTAATGTTATGTTGTCGTTTTTTGAATCATTGTCCTTTGTTGTCATTTTTATTTTCCTCCTTTTTTTCTTTTTCTTTATGAATAGAATTAATAGATACTGTAATTAGATGTTTTAATTCATTTTGTAATTCTTCTTTTGGAAGTGATGATTCTTTATATATCATTTCTTCCCATTCTTCTTCATATTTTTTAATTTCTTTAGCTATTATGTATCCTTCATTAGTCAATGTGATTTTGTATTGTCTTTTATTATTTTCATCAATTTTTCTTTTGACTAATCCTTTTTCTTGTAAGTTTTTGATACTTCTAGCTACTGAAGCTTTATCAATATGAAAATGTTTTACAAAATATTCTTGATTTAAGCATTTTTTAGATAGTAATGTTCTTAAAAAAATTATTTGTCCAGAACCTAAATTATATTCGGTTAAATGAATTTTTAAGTATGTGTATTCTGATCTTTGAAGTAATGAAAGTAATGGCCCTAAATGAGTATTTTCAAGCCAATCTAAGCAGGGCTCTTTGCAAGATTTTTTGCAATGTTCCATATTATCCTCCTTTTATTTTTTTAGTATTTTTTCCACAAAAATAAGTATTTTTTTAAGAATAATATTCTATTGATTATAAAGTGTTATTTTAAACAAGAAATAATATAATAAGTTATAATTTCAGTGGATGTTAAATTGTTATTTGATAATTATTATTGTTGACTAAGCAACTTTTTATTATACATTATAATATTGTATATAAGTAGTATATAAATGTTGACATGTCAACTATTATTTGGTATTATATTGTGTAATGAATTATTTTATTTCTAATAATTTGAAAGTTATTTATAATCCTCACTTTTGATTTATTACTCTAAAATAAAACAAAAATTTAACAGTGTGATATAACAATAGTTATATTGTTAAGATATTAATATAAAAAAAACAATAAAGTTATTTAACTAGAATAGGTTAAAAATAATAAATACTAATAATCTAAAAGGGAGTTATGGACATAATGAATGGTATAAAGAAATATTCCATTTTAATCTTCACCATATTAGCATTAATTTTAGAATTTATGGGAATTAATTATATACTAATTTTATTGTTAGTTGGATTTTTAGTAGCATATATAACCAGACAGATTAAACAAGGAATAATCACAGCAGTATTATATACAATATTGGGATTCATTGTAACATATCCAGGATCATTATATATTACTCAATATTTGCCAACAACAGCAGCACCAGTAGATACTAGTATTTATGCAGTAGGATCTAATTTACTAATAGGAATAGCAATACCAACGATAATTGCAGTAATAGTATCAGCATTTGCTTCAATACTGGCTGTTGAATTAGTAAATATTGTCCATAAAGAAGATAAAAATAAAGATAAAAATAGAAATCAAAATAAAAAACATAGAAAAATAAATTTAAGGGAAAAACGACAACGTAATAAACAAATCAAAAGAAGAAAAAGAGAAATAATACATTCAACTCCCATACAAAAAATTAAAGATAATCAAAATAAGAATAATAAAAAATAGGAGGATAAAATATTGACAGATATAATAATAGTTGGATCTGGAGCTGGAGGATCAAGTGTAGCTCAAGAATTATCTAAAAATCCAGAAAATAATATTATAATAATAGAAGCAGGTCCAAAAATAAAAGATAAAGATGCTGCTAAATGTTATGATAAATGGAATCATAAAGCAATGGAAACATTGAAAACTACTTGTACTGGTGGAACGTCAACAGTTATTGCTGGAAATATGGTACCAACACTTGTAACTGAATTGATGTTTTTAGATATTGATATTAATCCGTATCTAAGAGATTTAGAAAATGACTTAGATATACAACCTTTACCAAAATCACATACTGGAAAATCAACACAATTACTAATAGATTCTGCAAATAACTTAGGATTAAAAATGGGTAGAATGCCAAAAGCAATTAATTCTAAATATTGTAAATGTTGTGGTAACTGTGTATTAGGCTGTCCATATGGGGCTAAATGGAGTAGTAATAAAGATTTAAATTTAGCTAGGGTAAATGATGCAGAACTAATAACTGAAGAACCCGTAATAGATTTAATTATAGAAAATAATGTAATAAAAGGTGTAAAAACAGATAAAAATGTATATACTGCAGATATAGTAATTTTAGCAGCAGGTGCATTGGAAACACCACGTTTATTACAAAAAATTGGAATAAAAGCTGGCGAAAGTCTATTTGTAGATCCATTTATAACTATTGGTGGATTAATTAAAGATGTAAATCAAGATTCTGAGGTATCAATGAATGCATTCTTAGATATGGGTGATTTGATAATATCACCTCATTGTAGTGGAATACTTGAAGGAAAACTAAAAAAATTAGGTTTTGAGGCTAAAAGTAGTGATATTTTAAGTATGATGGTAAAAATACCTGATGAAGATAAAGGTTATGTTCATGGAGATAAAATTCATAAAGGAATAACTAGTAATGATGTTTCTACTATGAGTCGTGGAGCTGGAATTGCATCAGCAATATTAATAGAAGCTGGAGTAGATCCTAAAACAATAGTATCAACACAAGCAAGAGGAGCACATCCTGGTGGAACAGCAAAAATTGGTGAAATTGTAGATAAAAATCTAATGACAAAAGTAGAAAATTTATATGTTTCTGATGCTAGTGTCTTACCAAAAGCACCAGGAAAACCTCCTATAATGACTATTATTGCATTGGGTCGTAGATTAGGTGACTATCTTAACAATAAATAACTTTATTAATGCTCTTATACTCCTTTTTAAGAGCAAATGCTACGACTTGTTGTAAAATATAAATTATATAAGGAAGGATTTTCCATGAATGTTAATAAAAGAATTATAGCATTGTCTAATAGATTAAGAGATCAGGGTATGGATGTAAGTATACGTAGTACTGAAACTGCTTGTCAAGTTTGGGATATTTTAAAATCTCAATCTAACTTAGATCTGTTGGAATATGCATTAAAAACTGTTTACGTTAAAGATCCTAGTGATCTTGATAAATTTGAAGAAGTATTTCATGACCTATTCGGAAATAAAAAAAGAGAGTTAGATTCTTCAAGAAGTAAAAGTTTTTCAGATACGGCAGTAGAACAAGAAGATATGGTTCCTGCTGGAAAGCCTGGTCAATCACAACAAAGTCTTGATGAAATGCAAGAAGATGTTATTGCACCTCAAAATGTACCTCAACATAGAGTTACAGATCAAGAATTATCAACAACAAATATTAGTAAAATGGATCCGTATGATCAAAGAGTATTCGATTTATGTCGTAAATTAGGAATTAAAGTTGCTAATCAACGGAATAAGAGACGTAAAAGATTAAATTCACATAATGTTGATATGACTCGTACAATACGAACTAATCTAAAAAATGGTGGGAAACTAATAGAATTAATTAACAGTAGACCTCCTAAAAGAAAAAGTAGACATTACTTTTTAAATGATGTAAGTGGATCTTGTGATTGGATAAGTAATTGGTTTTTTGCTATAATATTTGGATGTCAAAGATCATTTGATAAAGTAACTGTCTTTGATTTTGATAATAAAATTGTAGATATGACTGATGCATTAGATGCAAATTCCTATTATAATTCTTATGAAATAATGACCATGAAACATATGGAAAGTAGGATGATACATGGTCAATCAGATATGGTAAATTCATTTACAGAATTTTTAGATAAAGCATACCTTAATGGTCGTACTGATGTAATAATATTAACGGATTGTAGGGATTGGACTGGTGAACGAAATAATGGTGTACTTAAAAGTGCTACTTTATTAAGAGAAATAGTTCATAAGAGTCGTAGAGTGATAATATTAAACCCTGAAGGTAAAAAACGATGGAATACACCTACTAGTTGTGTAAGGGATTATCAAAATGTAGGTGCAGAAGTATATGAGATTGGAACTTTAGATCATTTATCACGTCTATTAACAAAATTATAAAAATGGAGTAATGATATTGAAATGAAATATATTGTAAGATATGGAGAAATTGGAGTTAAAAGTCCTAAAATAAGACATAAATTTGAAAGGAGATTAATTGAAAATATAGAATCTGAATTAGATTGTGAATTCGATGTTGATCAAGGAAGAATGATTTTAATAACTGATGAAACAGTAAAAGATACAAAAGATGTATTGGATAGAGTATTTGGAATAGTATCTTATAGTCCAATAAAAGAAACGGTTACAGATAAAAAAGCTATAAAAGAATTAATAGAAGAAGAAATAACAAAAATTATTTCTGAAAATAAATTTGATCCTGAAAAAGATAAGTTTGCTGTACGTTGTCGTCGTGTAGGAAATCATGATTTTTCAAGTCAAGAAATGGCAGGTTATTGTGGCTCTGTAATTGTTAATTTAACAAATGCTAAAGTAAATTTATCTAATCCTGATTTTACTCTATATGTGGAAGTAAGAGATAATAAAACTTATATTTATCATGAAAAAATATTAGGACTTGGTGGTTTACCTGTTGGTACACAAGGAAGAGTAATAGTATTAGTATCTAGTGGAATAGATTCTCCTGTAGCAACATATATGATGTTAAAAAGAGGTTGTAAAGTAACTATTCTTCATTGTGATAATGATCCATATGTCACTGGTGCAGAAGATAAAGTAATTAAAAATGTTAAACAATTACAAAGATATTCTGTAGGTTCAAAAATAAGATTATATAAAGCTAATTATGGTGATTATTTATCTTATGTATCAAAAGAAGCTCCTCCACGGATGACTTGTATTTTATGTAAAAGTGGAATGTATCAATTAGCAGAGAGTCTTGCAAAAAAAGAAAAAGCACACGCAGTTGTTGATGGTAGTAGTATAGGACAAGTTGCTTCTCAAACACTAAATAATATAGAAGCAACGCGTTATCAATGTCGTATGCCTATATTTAGTCCTTTAATTTCTATGGATAAAATTGAAATAGAGGAAATAGCTAAAAAAATTGGAACATATGAAACTTCAATAATACCTGATTCTGGATGTAAAGCAGTACCAAGATATCCTGAAACACATGCTGATTTAGATTTAGTAAATCAAATAATAGAAAATATTAATCAGAAAGATAAACTTATTGAAATTAACAATAACTTGATTCATGAAAAATTATAAAGTATTCATTTACTTTTTTTTAGATGAGAGTAATATTTTTAAATTCCATTTTTCTTTTTATTTTAATTTTAGTATTATTTTTTTAATTTTTCTTTTTATTTAATATAAATCAGAGCTTTTATTAATTATTTTTTTTTTTATTGTAAATAAATAAACATTATATTTTAGTAAAATAAGATAGTATATTATATACTAATATTTTTTAATTAAGTTAATTACTTTTTTTATTATGTTAATTATTTTAAATATTACAAAGGTCATAAATCATGAAAAGAATAGTTTTAACAGGAACCGGAAGTGGTGTAGGAAAAACCACTATAACTACAGGTATAATGAAAGCATTGTCAGATGAATATAAAATCCAATCATTTAAAGTAGGGCCCGATTATATAGATCCTTCTTATCATGCTTGTGCTACAGGTATACCTGCAAGAAATTTAGACTCATTTTTTATGAGTGATGGACAAATAAGAGAATCATTTAAGAATGGAATGTTACATTCTAATGCTGATTATGGTATAATAGAAGGAGTTAGAGGTTTATATGAAGGTATAAGTCCCATAAATGATATAGGAAGTACTGCATCTATTGCAAAAGCATTGAATTCTCCAGTAATATTAATAATTAATAGTCGTAGTTTGGTACGTAGTGCTGCAGCAATGGCTCTTGGATTTCAAGCATTGGATCCTAAAATTAATATTGCGGGAGTTATATTAAATAATGTAAAAAGTGAAAAACATTATAAAAAAACAAAAAAATCTGTTGAAACACTAGCCAAATTACCCGTAATTGGTGGAATAATCCGTGATGAAAAAATAGCAATGGAACAAAGACATCTTGGGTTAATACCTGCTGTTGAAGAAGAACGAATTTCTCACTTAGTTGATAGATGGGGCGAACTTATAAAAGAAAATATAGATTTAGATATGTTACTTGATATAATGAAAACATCTACAAATATACCTAAAGATTATGAACCTATTTGGATTAAGGAGAAAACTAAACAAAAAACTAGAATTGGTGTACCTTTTGATGAAGCATTTAATTTTTATTATAGAGAAAATATAGAAGCATTAGAAGAAAATAATGCTAAAATTGTTTATTTTAGTCCGTTACATGATGAAGAAATTCCTGATGTAGATGCATTATATTTAGGTGGGGGATATCCTGAAATGTTTAAAAAAGATTTATCTTCAAATAAATCTATGCTGAAATCAGTAAAATCATTTTCTGAAGATAAACATCCAATATATGCTGAATGTGGAGGATTAATGTATTTAACTAAATCAATAGATAATGAACCTATGGTTGATATTTATCCTTATAAATCTTGTCTTACTAAAAAAGTACAAGGATTAAGTTATACTATAGCTAAATGTATTTTTAATACACCTATTTGTAAAGAAGGTCAACAGTATAATGGTCATGAATTTCATTACTCAAAAGTTGATTATAAAGGTAATCAACGATCTGATTTTGCATTTGAAATGCAACGTGGTGTTGGAATTAAAAATAAATTAGATGGACTTATAAAAGATAATACTGTGGCTAGTTATATACATACACATACTTCATGTTTACCAGATTTTGCATATAATTTTACACAATCAGCTTATGAGTATTAAATATTTATTATACTAAATTTAGATAATAAAATAATAAATATCGTAATGTAAAAAAGAAATAAAAATAAAAAAAATAATTATATTATATAAAAAATTGGAGATCATTAAATAATGGTAGTTAAAGTAGGAATAATAAAAGCTGGTAATATTGGTACATCACCTATGATTGATTTAGTATTAGATGAAAGAGCAGATAGAGAAGATGTAGATATAAGAACAATTAGCTCTGGTGCAAAAATGGGTGATAAGCAAATGGAATATATCTTACCTAAACTCAAAGATTTTAATCCCGATATTGTAATGTTTTTAAGTCCTAATCCTAATGCAAAACAACCTAGGGCAGCTAGAGAAGAATTATCAAAATCAGGATTGCCTACAATAATAATTGGTGATAAACCTGGAGAAAAAGCAATAAAAGAAATGAAAGAACAAGGTTTGGGTTATATTCTTATAAGGGCTGATCCTATGATTGGTGCAAGACGTGAATTTTTAGATCCAACTGAAATGGCATTATTCAATGCAAATGTATTAAAAGTTTTATCTATCACTGGAGCATTTCGTTTAGTTCAAGAAACAATAGATGCAGTAATTGATACAATACATGTTCAAGAGGAATTAGTTTTACCTGAAATTATTGTTACAGCAGAAAAAGCAGTTAGTTATGGTGGTTTCCAAAATCCTTATGCAATGTCTAAAGCTATTGCAGCTTATAACATAGCTAGTCAAGTTTCACGTTTGGATATGAAAGCATGTTTTAAAACAAAAGATCCTAATGTTTATATACCATTAGTTTCAGCAGCTCATGAAATGATGGCAGCAGCTTCTAGACTAGCGGATGAAGCTCGTGAAATAGAAAAAACTAATGATACTGTCTTAAGAACACCTCATCGATCAGATGGACTTATAATTCGTAAAAGATCTTTAATGGATAATTTTAAAAATTAATTTTCTTTTATATTCTTTTTTTTTAAAAAAAATAAATAGTAAAATATTTTCATAATTTACCTTTTGTACTTAATATTTGGTCATGAGTAATTTTTGTTGCATCATTTAATGCTCTTGCTAATGCTTTAAATATTGCTTCACATTTGTGATGATCATTTTTTCCTTCAGTTTTTATATTTATATTCATTTGACTTGTGTTTGCGAATGATTCTATAAAATGTTCAATGTTTTCTGTACTCATTGTTCCAACACGTGGATTATTGAATGTTGTGTTAAATACTGTATAATTTCGTCCACTTATATCTACTACTACTGTAGCTAATGATTCATCCATAGGTACCATACTGTAACCCATTCTTTCTATTCCACGTTTATCTCCTAATGCTTCTTTGAAACATTTTCCTAATAATAAACCTGTATCTTCTACTGTGTGGTGATCATCTACTTCTAAATCACCTATGCATTTTATATTTAAATCAAAAAATCCATGTTTTGAAAAGGAAGTTAACATATGATCAAAAAATCCAATGCCTGTTGAAATATTACTTTTACCTTCCCCATCGATGTTCAATGTAATTTCAATATCTGTTTCTTTGGTCTTACTATTTTTACTTATTATTCTTTTATTTCTCATATTTTAATCCTCTTATTATTTATTTTATATATCTACTTAATAATAGTATATTTTATTTATTACTTGTATATTAAGTCATGTTTTTCTATATAATTAATGATTTTATTTACAGTTGGTTTTATAAAACTAATTCTATTTGAATACTCTTTAAAGAATGATAAATCTCTTTTAGTTAATACTTTTAAGAACATTATTGATAAAAGATATACTATACTACCAATTATAATTCCTATTATTAGTCCTATAATAGTTTTAGGTATTAATAAACATGTAATAGCTACAAAAATATTACTTAATACAATAAGACATAAGTTACGCCATGGAATACTAATTTTTGTATATCTTACTAAAGTATACATTATGATCAACATTATTATAAATGTTGTAAGAGTTGTACCAATAGCAGCTCCAATAATACCCATTTTAATTACAAATATTATATTAAATATTATATTTAATATGGTACCTAACAATAAAATGTACATAGGTAAATGTGGATGACCTGTACCTTGTAGTATGCTACTACAAATCATAAATATGGTATAAAATGCCATACCAATAACTAAAATACTAAGAACACCACTACTTGGAATATATTTACTACCAAATAATATTATTAATGTTGGTTTACTAAATACACTAAGACCTATACAAAGTGGTAAAACAATTAATATACTGTAACGTAAGCAATCTACAACATATCTACGTAATAATTTCATATCTTTTAATGTATATGCTTCAGCTGTAGCAGGTAATAGTACTGTTGAAATAGATAATGAAATCATTAGTGGAATACGTGATATAGGATCAGCTGCAGTATAATAACCAACATCTGTTGATAACATAAAAATTCCAATAACAAATGTACTAACATCATATATTGCCATTTCAGATAATGCAGTTATTGCAACAGGTATTGCAAAACGTATGAGTGTAGATAATAAGGATAATTCTTCTTTAAATGTTAAAAAATTATCACAACTTGTATTAAATATAGGAAGTATATGTTTCTTATATAAATAAACTGCAGTTATTGCAGATACAATAAAACCAAATCCAGTACCAAGTACTGCACCAGTAGCATATAATCCTCCAAAAACAAATATTATTGCAAATACAACAATTCCTGTCTGTTCAGCCATACGATTATAAACAGTATACTCATTTTTATATACACCCTGGAAAGCTCCACGCATAGCACCAACAACTACACTAAATGGTGTAATTAATGCAACAGCACGTAATGGCCATACAACTAATGGTTTATGAAATATTGTGTTAGCAATGAAATCCGATGAGAATAACATTATAATACCTAAAAGAATTCCCATTAATATCATAAATTTTGTGGATGTTATAATGACTTGTCTAGCCATTTGTTTTTCATTTTTAACATTATATTCTGCAACATATTTAGCTATGGCTGGAGGAAGACCACCTGCTGATAGTATTTGGAATATCCCTTGGAAAGGTAATGTTAAACCAAGTAATCCATATCCTTCAGGTCCTAACATTCTACTCATAATTACTCGATATATGTATCCTCCAATACGAAAGAGTATATTACCAAATAATAATATGAAACTTCCTTTTAAAACTTTATTATCTGTCATGTATTTGACTCGCTTAGTAATTATGAAATAATTTAAATATTTTTTTTAATTATACTATTTAAAAATAGTTCTATTGATATAATTATATATTACATGATTATTATTTTTTTTATAAAATATTTTTTAATATTTAAACTGACTATTTTATTATAACTTATTATGTCACTGTTATATTTTGAATAAATGTTTTATATAATCTGAAACATAAATATTAATATCTTAAAATGAAAAATCTCTTTTCTATAATATTATAGAGATTACAAAAGGTTACAATAATGGATTATAAAAATTTAGATGTTTTTTCACCAATTATACTAGTAATATTGGTTGTTATGTATTTACTCTTTTCTTTGGTTGGTTTTACTTACCATCTAAAAGAATTGGTTGGTGTGAATTTTATAACAATTGAAGTTATTTTTGCGGGTCTTTTAATGTATGTTATAGGAATTGGTATAAGCAAATATTTACTGAATAAAAAGCAGTTAATATGTAAAGAATCTTTAATTGAAAAATTAACTAGTGAACGGTTAATTTTATCTTTAGTAATTCTCGGTTTATTGTTACAAGTAGTAAATATGCTGTATTTAGGTGGTATACCTTTGCTTAGTGGCTATTTAAAAGCACAAGCAGCAACACGTATATGGTTATTATCCTATCTTATATTTTTACCAACTATAAATATATTACTTGCAAAGTATCAAAATAAATGGTATTATATTTTATTGTTGTGTGGACTTATATTATTCTCGTTAACTGGATATCGTACAACAGCAATGGCAATTATAATAAGTGCTTTGATTACAATTTATTATACAAGAGATTTACCATGGAAATATTTAATAGTATCTGTGGTATGTATCTTTTTATTATTAATGGTAATAGGTTATATAGCAGTTAAATCAATAGAATGGCAAACATGGACATTAAATCCTTTACAATTGATATTTTATAGAGCAGGATATACTTTACAAGTATTGGATCATGCTGTAGGATTACAAACAAGTACTCATGGATTATTATTATACAATACATTAATGGGTTTTTTCCAATCAACTGATCCAAGAGTAATTGTAGGAATGACCACATTAGGTTATGCTCATTCAACAACTTCTACTATATTTGGACCTGCATTGTTAGATTTTGGTTTAAATGCCATGATTTTACAAATGATTGTATTAGGATTTGTATTAACTACTGTCTACATTATACAAAAACAATTAAAAGGTATATTCACAGCATTATATGCAATATTATTAGCACATTCATTAATATGGATTGAAACAGGACCAACCGATTTAGTTGTGTTTTTATTTTTTGTAATCACAATAATATTAATGATATGTACAGTTAGAATAAAAGGAAATGGGAGTGTTGATTAATGAATCTTGCATTGGTAGCAGAAACTGCACCTGCAAAAACAATGATACCTATCTTAAAACATGTTGATGCAGATATTCTTACATTAACACATAGTGAAGGAGCTATGGATTTATTAGGACCTTATAGTACAGAAATAAAATCAATAGGTCATGGAAGAAATAATCCTCTTAAAAAAAATAGTGATAGGGTAATAGCAACAAGAGTTTTAAAAGATACGATACGCACATATAACTCTTTAAAAAACAAAAATATAGATTTAGTAATGACTTGTGGAAATGCAGGAGATGTAAGAAAGGGGATAACTGCTGCTAAACTACTTAAAATACCACGATTACATATAGAACAAGATATATATAATCCAATAGAAATGATTGCATATGCTGATTTAATAACTACACCAACAAAGGCATTTAAGAAAACACTTAAAAAAAGATATGGTATAACAAATGTAGTAAATATAAGAGGTTATCCACAGGCTCAATATGTAAGTGAAGTAAAGATTGTTGATCCTGATACTATTTATAAAGATTATCATATGGATGATTTTTATGTTTTAGTTTTAGGTGGTGATACGAGACCTATGGATATCCCAGATATTATAAATCAAGTACAAAGATTAAATAAAACTATACTTATAGTTCCTTTTAGATTTACTCCTAAATTTGTGCGTCAATATGTAACCAGAGAAAGTGTATATATTATAGATGGATTTATAGATCTTATAAGTCTTATGAATGCTTCTCAGGGAGTAATATATTGTGCAGGAATGGGTATTACTATAGAAGTTGGTGCTTTATCTGTTCCTTCTGTTAAAATATTAGGTTTTCATACGGAGCATGCAAGTATTGATTTAGCACATTCTTTAGGAATTAATGTAGTATCTGCATTTGATATTGTTGATGCCGTAAATCGTATGAAACCACCACGAGGTAAACATCTTGTAAATAATGGAAATAAAGCAAGTTATAAAGTTGCTGAGTTAATAAATAATTTGGATGTTTTTGAAGGAAAACAAGGTGGTAGAAAAAGTATGAAAAAAATATGGAATGAAAGAAAAAAATATAGATAACAAAAAAGTTATCTTATTAATTATTCTCTTGTGTAGGTGTAAAACCTACTATTATAGACCCAATTTTTTCATCAGGTGAATAACCGTAATATTGTTTTATATAACGATCTGAATGTATTGAAGGTATTGCAACAGTAATACTATCACTATATTCTTTTAGATTTTTATCAGTAAATAATTCATTATCTCCTTTGGATACTTTAAAAAACTGTTTTTCATCTTTGAATTCATTAAGATTATATGTTACAAAGTTACTAGATACAAAATAGGCATTTTCATCTTTTTTTAATTCATTTATTCTT
Source organism: uncultured Methanobacteriaceae archaeon (assembly GCA_964399835.1). Taxonomy (GTDB): domain Archaea; phylum Methanobacteriota; class Methanobacteria; order Methanobacteriales; family Methanobacteriaceae; genus Methanosphaera. Next base: position 37,257 of record CAYNSJ010000005.1, read on the forward strand.
TCTTGGTCGTATATTTCTTCTCCAACAATTCTTCCGGTTTCTGTTAATAAAGTTAAACTAGGCATTGGTGTTATGTCTTCTTTTATTTTATCATTGATTTGATGTTTTATAATTATCATAATTTCTTTTTCTTTGAATGCTTCGTTTATTCCTTCATTTATTACAGGAATTAATTCTTTAGTTCTATCCATTTCTATTTCTAATATTTCTTTTTTCAAATCATCTGGAATTAGTTCTGCTTTTATAGTTCCATCATCTTTTCTTATCTCTTTTAAAAGTTCATATTCACTTTTCATTATAATCACACTTAATACTATTGTATTTTAAATAAATTTTTAATTAGACTTAATGTTAATAATTAGTTATAGCGAGCCATAATATATAAAGTATTCTATAATTAAATTAAAGTAAATTTAATTAAATAAGGCGATACATTTATATTGACCTATTTTTTTTAGATATAATAATAATTAAAAAAATATTAAAAAATAAGTAGTTATAATTTTTTTGAGTTCAGAAATATCCTTTTTTTGTAGGATAAAAAATAGTTTTATAAGAATATACCTATTTAAAGGGTAAATCCTACAATCATTGTACCAATTTGATCTTCTGGAGAATGTCCAAATTGTTCTTTAATATAATGATCTGTATTTGTTGAAGGTACTGCAACTGTAACACTATTTGCATATTCTTTCAAGTTTTGATTTGTAAATAAACTACAATCTACATCAGATACTTTAAAAAATTGTTTTTCTCCTTCTTGTCCACCTAGATTAGTGTAGGTTACAAAGTTATCAGATAGGAAATATACATCATTTCGTTGATGTAATTCTTCAAGTTCTTCTTCATCATAAATTTCTTCTCCAACAAGTTTTCCAGATTCAGTAAGTAATGTTAATGTTGGCATAGGAGTCATATTGTTTGTTTTATTATTTTCAGTTCTATCTTGTATAATTACTGCAACTTGTTCTTCTTTGAATGCTTTGTTTATTCCTTCGTTTATTACAGGAATTAATTCTTTAAGTCTTTCCATTTCTATTTCTAATATTCTCTTTTTCATTTCATCAGATAATATTTCTGCTTCTAAAATTCCATTATCTTTTCTTATTTGGTTTAAAATTTCATATTTTTCAGACATTTTTTTCACGATTATTTTGTTGTATAAATCTAAAAATATTATTAAGTTTAATGTAATAATTATTTAAAAAAATATTATTCTTTTATTATATTGTTTAGTAAATTGATTTATAATTTAATTAATCTATTTAAAATTAGTTAGTATATAATATTTAGGTTAGGTAATTTAAAAAAATAAAAAGTTAAAAATTTTTAGTTATATCATTGTATTAAAATAAGACATAATATGTTTAATATTTAATTTTAGATACAATTTCAATGTCTGATGCTTTTACAGTTTTTCTTCCAGAGTGTTTTGCTACTTTAACAGCATCTTCTGCAATATCAGTACCAATTTCTTCTAATACTTTTGTTAATTCTTCTTTTGCATCATCACTTATTCTTTGAGCACCAGCATTTTTTAATAATCTGCCTACTGGAGCAATAGGTAATTCGGTCATAATATTTCACCTCCATATTTAATTATTATTATATAAATTTCATCTACTATTTAAAGTTATCTCTTTAAATTCCTTATTTTTTGCTACTTTTTAGTATATAATCTTAAAATAGTTAATTTATTCGTAGTATTTCTTAACTTAATACTTATATAAGATTAGTTCTATTATTTTCTAATTATGATGTTTTGACTAATATTTATTGAAAATTAATCAGTATATATTTCTATTTTTATTAATTGTTTTAGGATTATACGTAATATTTTATGATAATTAGAATTAGAATAATTAAGTGATTAGTATAGTGTATATGTTTTTAACATATTTCTGTTTCATCTTAAATCAAGTCTTTTTTTCTTATTTTATGATTTAAAGAATAATTAAAAAATTTTATAAAAATGAGTTGTTATTTTATATTGAAAGAAAGATAGGCGGGTGGTTGTCTATCTTTCATAAAGAATTATAAACTGGTGGTTGTTCATAATTCCATTTATTATTCTATTAACTAATAATATATATACTTTGCGATACGTATTTAATTTTAGATTAGTGTTTTGTTAGTTGAATAATTATTAAGTTTAAAACGGAGGATATTTTGTTCTTCTTTTTTATGTTTATTTTTTCTTTTTTTAAGTGTATGTCTATTATTTGGTTGTATTGTTATATATTTAATTAATTATTAGAATTATAACAATTTATATTAAATTAAAGAATAAAATATAATAGTATGAAAGCCTTCAGAAATAAACGAGATATAAATCGGTTAAATGAGATTATACGAGTTTTAATAAAATATGGATTCAAACCTGTTCTTCAAAATGCTGGTTTAGTAAATTTACCTTTACATAAATATTTGTTAGATGATAATGAAGAGGGTATAGTTGAATCTAGTGAAGATGCTAAACATGATATTTACGTTAGAATTAGGATGGCTTTTCAAGAGTTAGGAACAACTTTTATTAAATTAGGACAAACCATGAGTACTTATCCTAATATGGTTGGTCCAGGGCTTGCAAAAGAATTAACTCATCTTCAAGATGATACAATTGAAACAGATTATCATCAGATAAAAAAAATTATAGAGGATGATTTTGATGCTCCTATAGAAGAAGTATTTGATGTTTTTGTTAAAAAACCAATAGCCTCAGCTAGTATTGGTCAGGTACATAGTGCATATATAAATAATGAACATGTAGCTGTTAAAGTTCAACATCCTGGAATTCATGATTATATAGAAAGTGATATAAGAATCATGCGTTATCTTGCTAATTTACTTGATAAACGAGTAAAACAAGTAAAATATTTTAATTTACCTGGTATGGTTGATGAATTTGAAAGAGATATTTATAAAGAATTAGATTATCAGTTTGAGGCTAAAAATATATCTCATTTTGCTTATTTATTAAGACATGATGATGTACATATTCCAAAGTTATATCCTGATAAATGTACTGATAATGTGTTAACTATGGAATATCTTGAAGGTGTTAGTTTAAATACATTATTTAAATATAAGGATGCTATTTTTGATAAGAAGACTATAGCTTCAAAAGGAGCTAATTCTTATTTTAAACAGATATTGGTCTATGGATTTTTTCATGCAGATCCTCATCCCGGTAATATATTTGTAATAGGAAATGATACTTTAGCATTTGTTGATTTTGGAATGGTTGGACATTTAGACGATCAACTTAGGGCCGATCTTGCTAAATTATTTATATTTATATCTAATTGGAATTTAGATGCAATAATAAAACAATTAACTTATATGGATATTTTAACTGAAGATATGGATATAAGAACATTTAAATATGATTTTATGGATTTATTGGATAAATATTATGATGCTGATCTTAATGATATAACAGGAGTATTAAGGGAACTAGTTAATTCAGATTTATTGGATAAATATAATGTAAGTATACCTAAAGAATTAATGTTAGTCATAAGGACTATTACTATGGTTGAAGATATTGGGTTAAGATTAGATCCAGATTTTGATACAACTAAAATTTTAAAATCTTATTCTGTAGATTTAATAATAAATAATTCTAAGCCTAAACAATTATTAACCAATACTACTGAAAATATAATGGAAATGGAACATTTAGTTCATAGATTGCCACGTTCTTTAAATAAATTAATATCTTCTATGAATGAAGGAAAAGTAAAAATTGCATTAGAGTATAATGAATTAAATAAAGTTATAAGTCATGCATCAAGAATAACCAATCAATTATCATTAACTATAATTACTGCTGCATTAATAATAGGATCTTCTTTGGTTATGCAAACTAATAAAGGAATATTATTATTAGGTTATCCTTTTTTAGGGATTATTGGATTTTTATTTAGTATGATTTTAGGAATAGCTGTAGTTATAATGATTATTAAAAAAGGAAATTATTAAAAAAAAGTAATTAAAAAATAATTGATATTTATTTTTATTCAATATCAATTGTTATAGATTCTTTTACATCTTCTCTTGGGCATTTAACTATTAAAACACCGTTTTCAAAAGATGCTGTTGTTTTTTTAGGTAATACTTCAACAGGGAATCTAATTGTTTTATTAATTTTACATTCTTCTTTTTCAGAATCTGTGTAAAAGTTACTTCCAAATATGTCTTCTTTATCAAATGATGCTTTTAAGTTCATTTTTGATTCAGTTACACTGAGTTTTATATTTTCTTTTCGTATTCCAGGTAAATCAATACGTACAATAATATCTTCTTCTGTTTCTATAACATTTCTACTGCCTGTTATTAAATCAGAAAGATGGTCTTTGTTTAAATCTGTTTTTTCCATTATATCTGAAAGGTTAGTGTACATAACTGTGTTAAATACTTTCTTTTTTAAATCTTCATTATCTAATTCACGTTCTAATTCTTCTTTTTTGTTTAATCCTTCTTTTATTACTTTATTTAGCATCTTTAAAACCTCATTTAATTTATTTTTTAAAGTTAATACAATAATCATTATTTTTTAGTAGTATTATATTGATTTTTACTACTATGTTTATGTATAATTCTTTATTGTTTATCTTCTTTAATTTAGTGTTTTTTATTGATTTTATAATTTTCTTTTAAAATTATAAATATTTTTATTATAATGCTATTGGACCGTTACTTGGATCAGAACCATATAATATATCAGTTATTTCATATAATTCATCTATTCCACGAACTTCATGTGCTTGTAGGGGTACTTCAGCTATAACTTGATCTCCAAATTTTTCTTTAATAGTTTTTATACGTTTTTCTTGTTGTGATCTACGTGATTTACAGAATTCACATGTTTCAACTTGGGGTTGTATTTTATTAACTATTATACCATCTGTTGTCATGTTACATTTATGTAGTGATTCTATTGCACGTGATGATTCATATATTGACATTTCTTCGGGTATAAGTACTGTTTTAAATGATGTACGTTTAGGATCAGATAATACATCTCGAGCTTTTTTAATTTGTTCTTTAGTTCTATTTAACTCTTCTATACTTTGTTCTTCTTCATTTTCATCTTGACCCATAAATGGTATGATACCTTTAAGTTTTTTTGCCATACTACCTAATTGTTTTTTTGTTTTAATCATTTTTCCCATCCAAGAATCCATCATTTCAGGGAATGATAAAAGACGTAATGTATGGCCTGTAGGTGCAGTATCAAATATTACTACATCATATTCATCAGTAGTCATGTATTGCATGAATTTATCAAATGCTGCTACTTCATCAATTCCTGGGGAAGAACTCATAAGATCCATTTGATCTTGGAACATTCCCATAACATCATTCATCTTTTGTTGTTGTTGCATTTTTTGTTTATATTCTTCCATTGCAATATCTGGATCTATTTCAAGTCCTTCCAGATTTTGAGTAATTGGGGTAGGAACATGTTTTAATGTGCGATCAAATGAATCAGCAAGTGAATGAGCAGGGTCTGTAGAAATTATTAATGTTTTTTTACCCATATGAGCACACCATAATGCTGTAGCAGAAGACATTGTAGTTTTACCTACACCTCCTTTTCCTCCAATGAAAATAAATGTTGTTTTTTTCTTATTAAAAGTTACTAGTTCATTAAGTGACATAATATACTAGTTTCTCCCTCCTGTTTTTTTATGTTCTTGTTGAAACTAATTAAAGTAGTACTTATACTCTTTTATTTTATTTCTAGTCTTATATTATATATTGATAATTAATTATCTTTATTTCTTACTGATTTTTTGGTTTTTATTATTATACTTAACTATTATATTTAAGTACTACTATTTAAATTAATACATTTAATTTTAATAATTAATTTTCATTACTTATATAAAATATGAAAAAAATATCTTTAAAACAATAATAGCTAAAATGTACTTTATGAATAAATATTGAAAATGAATAATGAACTTAAAAATCTTTAATATTGGATGTAATAAATTATGATAGAATTACCAGATTATGACGTAGAAGAATATATAAATCGAGCTTGTGAATTTATAAAAGAAAAAGTTGAAGAATCAAATTCTAATGGAGTAGTCATAGGTTTAAGTGGTGGAATAGATTCAACAGTAGTTGCATGTTTAGCAGTGAAAGCATTAGGTCCTGATAAAGTTAAGGCATATGTGTTACCTTCTTATACCACTTCAGATCAAGATTTATTTGATGCAAATCTTGTAAGGGATTATTTAGATATAGAATCTCATGTAGTATCAATAGGTGATGTAAATGAAATACTACTTAAAACTTGTAAGTATGATAATATGCCTACTGAACACTTAGATTTAGCTTCAGCAAATTTAAAACCAAGATTAAGAATGGCTATTTTATATTTTTATGCAGCAATACAAAAATCTTTAGTAATAGGAACTGGAAATAAAACAGAATTAGAAATAGGATATTTCACAAAATATGGTGATGGTGGAGTAGATATATTACCAATTGGTGATTTATTTAAAGAAGATGTACAAAAATTAGCAATTGCATTAGGTGTTCCTGATTCAATAATTAATAAAGCACCAACAGCTGGGTTATGGCCAGGTCAAACTGATGAAAAAGAAATTGGGATGACTTATCCTATATTGGATAGAATACTATTTTTATACTTGGATGAAAAATGTGATATAGATTATATAGCTGATGAGTTAGAAATACCATTATCTGAAGTAGAAAGAATAATTAAAATGGTGAATAATGCAGAACATAAACGATTAACAGCACCAATATTAACTAAATATGAATATAGTGATGAAGAAGATGAAGATTTATATGTATATGTAGATGATTACTAATTAAATCTAATTTTTTATATTTTCTCCTCCTTACAATTTTTTTTATTAAATTATTTATATTAATCTAATTTATTACATGCTTATTTTCTAAATATTCAAATATTGAAACAAAGATAAATATATATATATTATAATTAATTATTCAAAATAATATTATTTTTAACAAAATCATTAGTAAAACCAAAATAGAAATAAATGGAGTCAAATGAATGGTAACTGAAATAGAAAAGAAATGGCAAAAACGATGGAAAGATGCAAATATATTTGAATCAAATCCCGATGATCGGGAAAAAATGTATTTAACAGTAGCATTTCCATATCCTAGTGGGGCAATGCATGTAGGACACGGTAGAACATATACTGTACCTGATGTATATGCAAGATTTAAAAGGATGCAAGGGTATAATGTATTATTTCCTATGGCTTGGCACGTAACTGGTGCACCTGTAGTAGGAATTGCAAAAAGAATAGAGAGAAAAGATCCATGGACATTAGATATATATCAAAATATTCATAAAGTACCAAAAGAAGAATTAGAAAAATTCACGGATCCTGAATACATAGTAAAATATTTCAGTACAGAATATCATGATGATATGACAAATATGGGATATTCTATAGATTGGAGAAGAGAATTTAGAACTATTGATCCACATTATCAACAATTTGTAAAATGGCAATTTAGACAATTAAAAGATAAAAACTTAGTAAGAAAAGGATCACATCCAGTAAAATATTGTCCAGATGATGATAATCCCGTAGGAGATCATGATTTATTAGAAGGTGAAGGTGTAGGAATAAATGAATTAACTCTTATAAAATTCCCATTTGATGATGTATACTTTGTAGCTGGAACTTTTAGACCAGAAACTTTATTTGGAGCAACAAACTTATGGTTAAATCCAGAAGAAGAATATGTTAAAGTAGAATACAAAGGTGAAAAATGGATAGTAAGTAAAGTAGCTTATGGAAATATCATACACCAGAAAAAAGGAATGGAAATAATAGAAGATGTTGATCCTGAAGAATTTATAGGTAAATATGTAACTAATCCAATGACAAAAGAAGAATTAGTAATATTGCCTGCAACCTTTGTAGATCCAGATTATGCTACAGGTGTAGTATTTTCTGTACCTGCACACGCTCCAGCAGATTATATAGCATTAAAAGATATTAAAGAAAATAATGAATATATAGAAAAATATGGTCTACAAGAACAATTAAATAAATTAGAACCAATAAGTTTAGTAAAATTAGATGGATATTCTAATGTACCAGCAAAAGATTTTATAGATCAATTTAGTATAAAAAATCAAAATGATAAAAATCTAAAAGAAGCAACTAATGAGATTTATAAATTAGAACATGCAAAAGGTATCATGAATGAAAATACTGGAAAATTTGAAGGGAAAAAAGTATCTGAGATCAGGGATGAAGTAATTCAAGACATGATTGATCAACATATAGGTGATAAATTATATGAATTTGCAGAAAAACCAGTAATCTGTAGATGTGGAGCAAAATGTGTAGTGAAAGAACTTGATGATCAATGGTTTGTAAAATATTCAGATCCTGAATGGACTAAAAAAGCATATGAATGTTTAGCTCAATTAGATGTAGTACCAAAAGAAATAAGATCTAACTTTGAATATTATTTAGATTGGTTAGAAGATTGGGCATGTTCAAGGAGATTAGGACTTGGAACTCACATGCCATGGGATAAAAAATGGCTTATAGAACCATTATCTGATTCTACAATATATATGTCTTATTACACAATAGCAAAATACATGAAAGATATAAAACCTGAAGAATTAAATGATGCATTTTTCAATAAAGTATTCTTAAATCAAGATACTGCAAATGATGGATCAACAAATAATATATCACCGGAATTAACTGAAACAATTCAAAAAGAATTCCAATATTGGTATCCATTAAATTGGAGATTATCTGCAAAAGATTTAGTTGGAAATCATTTATCATTCCATATGTTCCATCATGCAGCTATATTCCCTAAACAATATTGGCCAAAAGGAATAACTGTATTCGGAATGGGATTGTTAGAAGGACAAAAAATGTCTTCATCTAAAGGAAATGTTATTTTATTAAGTGATGCTATTGATAAATATGGTGCTGATACTGTAAGACTATTTTTAATGTCATCAGCTGAGCCATGGCAAGACTTTGATTGGAGAGAAAAAGAAGTAAAAGGAATTCAAAGAAGATTAGAATTAGTACAAGAATTCCCAGAAAAAATACAAGAAAAAATGGATAAACCATTGAAATTAACAAAAGAAAATAAAGCTCCAAAAGTAAACAAAATAATAAACAAATGGATATTAAACCAAATAAATGAAAAAATAGAAATTGCAACAGAAGCATTAAATGGTTTCCAGACAAGAAAAGCATTACAAGCAAGTTTATTCTTATTTAAAAAGGATATAGACCATTATTTTACAAGAGTAACTGAAATTACTGAAGAAGAAATAGAAACACTAACTTATGTGTTAAATATATGGATACGATTATTATCACCATTTATACCATATACAACATCAGAAATATGGGATAAATATAATGATACTGATCCATTTATTTCAGAAATTCCATGGCCTGTAAAAGATGAAACATTAATGAATCCAAAAATAGAAAAAAGTGAAGAAATCGTTCAAGATTTATCACGGGATATTAAAGAAATCATTAAAATAACAAAAAGTGAACCAGAAACTATCCATATTTACACAGCACCTGATTGGAAATACAAAGTATATGATATAGCTGAAGAAATAGGAAAACCAAATATAGGTGAAATAATTAAAAAATCAATGCAAGCAAACTTATATGATAACAAAAAAGAATTATCTAAATTTGCTACAAAAACTGGAAAAGCATTTACTAAAATTAATTATGTTGGACAAATTGATGAAGCTAATATTATAGAAGATGCAAAAGAATACTTAGAACAAGAAGTAGGAGCTAAAATAAAAGTATATGATGAACCTACTTATGATCCACAAAACAAAGCTCATAATGCTACACCATATAAACCTGCAATATACTTAGAATAAATAAAAAAATAGAGATATAAATTATATCTCTTTTGAATTTTCTATTTTTTAATATTAATTTTTATAGAAAAATTTAATAAAAACAATTAACAAAGTAAGTAATATACTATTAAATTGGTACTAATTTTTTTAATACTAATTATTAATAATATGCCTTGATAGTGTAGTGGATATCACGTGGGACTGCGGATCCCATTACCCGGGTTCAAGTCCCGGTCAGGGCATCTAATATTTTAATAATAACTACTATTTTTAATTATTCTAATGTAAAAAAATTATTTTTAAAATAAGTAATTAAAGATGATAATAAATAGATTACACTCATCTTTTAAATAAAAAATTTAATTTGATTTTTATTAATTATCTAATTTATTTCAATTAGTTCATATTCAGAAATTCCCATACCTAATTTTTCAGCAGTTTTCATTTGTATAGTACCATCTACTTTTTCCCATACACCTTTGAATTTATCTTGTCCTTTCTCATAATTCTTATGTAATACAGAATTTTTATATCCTACTTGTTCATTAATAAGATCATAACTTGCTTTATCGATTGCAACAGGATCATAACTTGCTAATATTCCTATGTCTGGAACTATTGGTCTATCTGACCATCCACAACAATCACACTCAGGACTTATATCTGTTAAAAAATTAATATAAATAACTTTATTCTCTTTTTTATCTTTTACAGCACCATAAGAATATTCCATCATACCTTCTATAAATTTTGTAGCATTTGGAATACTTAATTCTATTGCAGCTACTGGACAAAATTCTAAACAATCATTACAACCTATACATATATCATAATTAATTTTTGCTGTTGAATCTAAAGAAATTGCATCTTCAGGACATCCTTGAACACATGCATTACAACTAGTACATTTATCTTTTGATATTGTTGGTTGCATCAATTTATGTTGATCAGTTTTTCCTGCTCTAGAAGCACAACCCATAGACAAATTTTTTAATGCACCTCCAAATCCTGCTAAGATATGACCTTTTACATGTGATACTACAACAATAGCATCACTTTCTAATATGTCACTAGCTATTTTCACATTTTTAAAATTTTTTCCATTAACTTCAACATCTTTATCATTTTGTCCATTTAATCCATCTGCAATTATAACTGGAGCATTTAGAACAGCATCTGTATATCCATGTCTTACTGCAGTTTCTAAGTGATCTACTGCATTATGCCTTTTGTAATGATACAATGTATTTGTGTCAGTTAAAAATGGTTTTCCATTTGCTTGTTTTATATTATCTACAATTTGTCTAGCATATGTTGGATGAAGATATGCTGTATTTCCTAATTCACCGAAATGCATTTTTATTGCAACTTTGTCATTTTCTTTAATATTATTATTAAATTCAAGTTTGTCATATAATTTCTGTAATTTATTTATTTTATTATCTTCAGATTTATTTGCTGTTAAATTTGTAAAATATACTTTACTTGTCATTTTTTTCCTCGTTAATGTTTTAATTTAATTATTTTTAGAAAATTTTATAAATATTTAGTAAATAATTGTATTAATGAATTTAACATTGTATCTCAAATCTTTATTAATATTGAGTATAAATAATAATTATATAAGTAATATGTTTAAGTAATTTATCTAACCTTTAAGTAATTACGTTAAGGTAAGTTTAAGAGGGGGAAATTTAAATTATTAATTATTATTGGAATGAAGTATACGGCTCTATAGAAAATACATTAGGATTTTTAAGAAAGAAATGGAATATCCAAATTATAAAATGTTTATTTTGTCATTCAAGTCATTTTAAAGAATTTCTAGATTTAATTCCAGGGTTAAGTAGTAAAGTTTTGACTGAAAGATTAAAAGAACTAGAAAATGAAGGAATTATATTTAAAAAAATATCTAATGGTTATAATACTGAATATTTTTTAACAGAAAGAGGTTTTAAATTAAATAAAATAATTTTTGAATTTTTTGATTTTGCTTTAGATGAAATTAATGAAAATGATCCTGAATTGAATGAACAATCAAAAGAAGAGATACGTAGTTGTTTAAAAATAGATTAGTTATTAAAAAAAATAGTGGGGATGAATTATTAATTTTATTATTGATCAAATCCACGTGGTGTAGTTCTTACTTCACTATCTTTGTTCATAATGAAACTTTTTAAATAGTTATCATCATCAAGTTCTGGATAATCAGTACGGAAATGAGCTCCTCTACTTTCTTTTCTAAGTAATGCTGATTCTATAATGAGTTTTGCTAGATCTATCATATCTTTTACTTCAATAGCTGTTTTTAATTCTTCATTATATTCTTTAACTTGAGGTACCTTCATATCTTTTAATTTTTTAGATAATTGGTCTAATTCTATTTGTGCTTGTTTTAAACCGTTTTCGTCACGAACTATTGATGCATGATTCCACATGATATCTTCAAGTTCTTTTTTAATTTCTGATGGTTTGTATGTACCATCTAATTGTGATATGGTTTCAAGTCTTTTTATTTCATCATCAATTATTTGTTGATCAGGTTCTATGATTTCTTTATGCCTTGCATTTTCTGCAGATTTTAGTCCAGCTGCTTTACCAAATACTTGTGTATCTGCAAGTGCATTTCCACCTAATCTATTAGCTCCATGGACTCCAGATGTAGCTTCTCCTGCTGCATATAAGTTTTCAAGATTTGTTTCACAATCGGTATTTATTTTTATACCACCCATGAAATGATGTGCTGTTGGTGCTACTTCCATAGGTTCTTTGGTTATATCTATTCCAACATCTTTGAATTGTTGTACCATTGTCTGTAATTTTGTTTCCACTTGTTCTTTAGGAAGATGTGCTACAGTTAGATATACTCCACCATTTTCTGTTCCTCTACCTTCTTGAATTTCGGTGTAAATTGCTCTTGCTACAATGTCTCTTGTTGCTAATTCTCCACGAGAATCATAATTAGTCATGAATCTTTCACCTTTACTATTTATAAGGTGTCCACCTTCTCCACGAACAGCTTCTGTAATTAGTACGCCTCGTCTAGATTCTGGAGATAACATTCCTGTTGGGTGGAACTGTACCATTTCCATATCCATTACATCAGCTCCAGCACGATATGCCATCATTATTCCATCTCCTGTTTTTGGAGTTGCATTTGATGTTACTGGATATAACCATCCACAACCACCTGTTGCTATTACTGTTGATTTTGCATGGTATACATTTACAGAATTGTCTTTTTGATTTAATCCTATTGCTCCAACTACTTTTGTATGGGTTTTATCTAATAATAAATTAGTTATCATTACTTCAGCATGAGTTTTTATACCTTCTCGTATAACTTCTTCTTTTAATCCAAGCATCATTTCATGACCTGTTTGATCACCTTTGAAACAAGTTCTACGATATGTTTGTCCACCAAATGCTCTTTGATTTAATCTTCCATCTTCTTGTCTATCAAATAATGAACCATAGCATTCTAATTCAATTAATCTTTTTGGAGCATCTACAACTAATTTATGTATAAGAGGTATATCATTTAAAAAAGCTCCTCCTTTAAATGTATCTTGCATATGGAGTTGTAATGAGTCATCTGAATCTACATATCCAAATACTGCATTATACCCTCCTTCAGCTAACATAGTACATCCTGATTTAAAGGATAATCCTTTAGATACCATTATTACTTTTTGATTACCTTTACTGGCTACAATTGCACATTTACATCCAGCTCCACCAGATCCAATTACTAAAAGATCTGATGTATATTCATTTACTTTCATATATCTAACCTTCCTATGCTTTTTTTTAATTATATTTTTATTTAACAGTATTTTTTAAAATTCCAATTTTTTCTATTGTTATTTTTATTTCATCACCTTTTTGAAGGTGATCTACTCCAGGTGGTGTTCCTGTAGCTATTATATCTCCAGGATTTAGTGTCATAATTTTAGAAATATAATTTACTAGTTCTCTTGGTGAGAAAATCATATTTTTTGTATTGGAATCTTGTTTTATTTTATTATTAACTTCACTTTTTATTTTAAGATTTAATGGATTAATATTGGTTACTATAACAGGTCCACAGGGGCAGAATGTATCATATCCTTTACTTCTTGTCCATTGTCCATCTTTTTCTTGGAGATCTCTTGCGGTAACATCATTTATTATAGTATATCCAGCTATATGATTTTGATCAATATTATCTTTTGTAGCTTTATCTAATATTATAATACCTAATTCAGCCTCAAAATCTAATTTTTCAGTATCATCAGGATAATGTATATACTCTTTATTTGCAATTATTGATGTTGAAGGTTTTATAAAAAGTAAAGGTTCTTGGGGTAATTTCATGTTAAATTCTTTAGCATGATCTTTATAATTTAATCCTATACATACGACTTTTGTTGGATTAATTGGAGGTAATATCTTTACTTCATTTATTTTATAAGACTTATTATTTTTGAAATTATTTTTTATTATATCTTCTTCATCTTTAATTGCATTAAGTATAGAAGAGTAATTTAGTTCATATACATTATTATTTTCAAGAACTCCAATTTTTTCTTCAGTATCTATTTTATATTTAATATACTTCATGACAATCAATAAAATAACTATTGTTTTAATATTCTTTCGATTGGTAATACAAGAATATCTTTAGCATTTACTTTTCTTAGTTCGTTTGTTATATTAAAAACTTCTTTTTCTGAAACAACGGCATGTACAGCAACCATATTCTCTTTTGAATATACTTCAGATATGGTAGGTCCAGACATTCCAGGTAATACATCAATTACTTTTTCTAAATCATCTTTATGTACATTTGTCATGATTAATTTTTTATCTTCAGCATTCAATACTCCAAGTATGCCTGTTCGTACACTATCAATTTTCTCATATTGCTCTTTAAGACTATCTTTATTTGCAATAAGTCTTGTAGAACTTTCTAAGATGGTATGTACAATACGTAAATGATTCATTTTTAAAGTTGTACCAGTACTTGTTAAATCTGATATTAAATCAGTAACTCCTATTAATGGTGCTATTTCTGTTGCTCCACTTAGTTCTAATATTTTAACATCTATTCCTAAACTTTTCATAAATTTACGTGTTATATTTGGAAATTCTGTTGCAATCCTACAACCATCCTTTATATCTTCAATACTTTTAATAGGTGAACTATTTGGAGCAGCTAGTACAAGATATGTATGTCCAAAGTTTAAATCTTCTAATATTTCTACATCTGAGCCTTTTTCTTTAACTAAATCATATCCAGTAATACCTATGTCAGCAGCACCATCTGCTACATATTCTGGGATATCTGATGCTCTTGTAAACATAACTCCTATTTCAGGATCAAATGTTTGTGAAAATAGTTTACGGCTTGAATTATCAGTTAATCCAATTCCAGCTTTTTCTAATATTTCTAGTGATGGACCGCTTATACGACCTTTACTTGGTACAGCAATACGAATTTTCATGTTTTTTGTATCCTCCATTTGTTTTCTATGATACATTCTATTTTTTTTTTAAATATGTTGTTATTTTAGTTAGTATTGAATTAATTTACTATTATTAAGTTTATATTCTTGTAAAGAGTATAATATAAAAATTTAAATTAACATAATATTATTATTTATGTATATACAAATAAATAAAATTTTTATAAAAATTATTATATTAATTAACTAAGAGAATTGGGGGAATTTTTTGTGTTATTAATAAGAGGAAAAATTGAGTCAGGATTAAAAGAAGCTACAGATTTCATGGCAAAAGAAGTGTATAAAAAACAGTATAAACGGAAATTAGGTTTTGTACCAGTATGTGGAACTTTGAATGTTAAATTGGAAAATAATATCCGAATAGATTTTGAGAATCAATTAGTAACAAAACTTAAAGAAATCAAAGGTGAAGGGAATTTAGGTGATGTTTTCTTTTTGGATGCAATTATATCAACAGTAGATAATAAAATAAGTAAAAAAGGTGCTATACTATTTCCTGTAAAAACTTGTTATGATAAAGATGTATTAGAATTTGTTTCTGATGAAAAATTAAGAGATACGATGGATTTAGAAGATGGGATGGAAGTAATACTTGAAATAAATGATTAACATAAAAAAATAAGAAAGGGAAATTATTATCCCTCTTTTCTTTGAGTTCTAGCAAGAGATGCAAATATTGCAAGTACACTTAGTATTACAGATATTGTTAATATAATATGGATACTTGTAAGTAATGTTGGATAATTACTAGGTGTAATTTGATTTGCACCCATATAAATTGCGAATATTAGTAAGATTATTCCCATACTAAGTGTTTGTCCTATAAGTCTCATTGTACTTACTGTTGCAGAAGCAACACCGTAATATTTTCTTTCTACTGAACCCATTATTGCATTTGTATTTGGGGCTGAAAATATTCCAACACCAGTACCCAGAATTGCTAAACTTATTATAATATAATATATTGAAGTATTTTTATCCATTAAAGATAAGAGTACCATTGCAATAGTCATAAATCCCATTCCAATTGATGATATTTTTCCAGGATCATATTTATCTGAAAGTCTACCAGCTATAGGTGCTGTTATAATCATAAATATTGGTTGAAAGATTAGGAATATTCCTGCTATATTAGCTTTAAATCCTTTTATGTATTGAAGGTATAAACTTAATAAGAATACTATGGAAAATAGTCCTGTGAAACTTATAACAGTTGCTAAATTTGAGAAAGCAAATCTTCTATTTTTTAAGAATAATTTTATTTCTAAGACGGGATTATTTACTCTTAATTCCAATAGAATAAATACTATTAATAGTATAATTCCGATTATTATTAATAGCAATCCATAACCTTTGGTTATATTTGAAAAACCAAATAATATTAATGAAAGCATGAGTATATAAATTAAAGATCCTAAATAATCTAGTTTTTCACCAGTACAGGTTGCCCATTCAACATCTTTAAGTTTCCATAGGGTAAGTACTATTATTAGTAATCCTAAAAATCCAGATATATAAAATATACTTCTCCAACTAATGTAATGAGTTAATAAACCACCGATTGTTGGTCCTAAAATAGGTCCTAAATAAACTGCAGTTACATTCATTCCAATAGCTTTTCCTCGTTGTTCTGGAGGGAAAGAAGAAGTTATCATTCCAAGGCCGGTTACAAAAATCATAGCTCCACCTAGACCTTGTAATGCTCTAGCTGCAATAAGTATTTCTACAGATGGAGATACTGCTGCTATAAAATTAGATATTACAAATATTAATATACCATATTTGAATACTTTTTTCATTCCATATATGTCTGCAATTTTACCAAATGGAACTGCAAACATGGCTGATGTTAAGAAAAATGCTGTTGTGATCCAACTTAAACTAATAGCATTTACTGATAATTCTCTTGCAATAGTTGGTAATGCAATATTAACAGAACTACCCAAAAATGGAGTTAAAAAAGAGGATAAACAAGCAATTATCAAAATTATTGTTTTATTTATATTGTTGGCTGTATTATCATTTATCATATTTTTTCTATTAATACATTTATATGTTTAAATATATATAAACTGTAACTAAAAATAACAATGCTTCTTTTTTGGGCTTTTATAGTATAATAAAAATTAAAATAAAAACTAGAATAGAACTTTAAACTAAGTATATCAAGTAAGTATATTTATTATTTTAATAGATTTAATTGATACGATATTTATTTTTAAATAAATAAGGTTGTTATTTAGTGTTAGTTATTTTATTCTATTATTTATGATCTAATTTTACTTAAAATATATAACAATTAATAAATAATAATAAATGATAAAAATATAACAAAGATAAACATTTTGTTTTTAAGAAATGAAGATATAAAAAACATGTGAGTAAATAAAATCATTAAAATTCTCTGGGGGAGAAAATATATGACCAATGATGGATATGATATAGTCAGTAATATAGAAATAAACAAATCTATGATACGTAAAATCGGAGATAATGAATTTCTCAAAATAATACCTCAAGAAAAAATTGTCCAAATTACAAGAATTGAACAAGAAAAAATTACAAAACCAATAAAACAAACAGATCAAACAATAATAAATGCTTATCCTAAGAAAATAGTAGTATATAGAAATCAAAGTCAAGATAATAAATATGAAACAATGTGGGAAACAGTAAATGATGAAACATTTGAAATTCCCGTAAATGATATTAAAACAATATACAACACATTAAAATCTAAAGATCTAATTGTAGTAGATAATATGTTAAATTTATCAAATGCTATTGGAATGGTAATAAAACAACATACTTTAGAGGAAAAAATAGAATCTATAAAAGAAAATATATAGATACATCAATGAATACACACTATAATAATTATATATAACAAAAGAATAAAAAAATTAATAAGGTAATTACATGATAGATGAAGCAATAAAAGCATTAAAAAATGGAGAAATAATATTAGTATACGATAATGAAGATCGTGAAAGTGAAACAGATATGATTACTGCAGCTGAATTCATGACAACTTCTAAAATGACTACTATACGAAAAGATGCAGGTGGATTAGTTTGTATGCCAATATCTAATGAAAATTGTGATAAATTAGGAATACCTTTTATGGTAGATATATTACAAGAAGCATCAGATAAATATCCGGTATTAAAAGCATTATATCCTGATGATATATCTTATGATGAAAAATCTGCATTTACAATTACAACAAATTACAGAGATACATATACAGGTATACCTGATGATGATCGAGCTAAAACAGAAA
This sequence comes from uncultured Methanobacteriaceae archaeon, assembly GCA_964399835.1. Lineage (GTDB taxonomy): Archaea > Methanobacteriota > Methanobacteria > Methanobacteriales > Methanobacteriaceae > Methanosphaera. Next base: position 55,954 of record CAYNSJ010000005.1, read on the forward strand.
AACAATTAGCTTTATTATGTAAAGAAGGGAAACAGGATCAATTTGGTAAATATTTCAGATCCCCTGGTCATGTAACATTATTAAGAGCTGAAAAAAATTCTGTATTAACACGTGAAGGACATACAGAACTTACAGTAGCATTACTTGAAATGGCTGGTTTAGAGCCAGTAGGGATATGTTGTGAAATGATTGGTGACAATGGAAAAGCAATGACACTAGATAAAACAGAAGAGTATGCTAAAAATAATAATCATGTATTTATTAAAGGTCAAGAAATAATAGATGCTTATAAAGAATTTAAAAAAGAATAAAAAAAATGATTGATGGGATAAGAAGTAATAATTTGTTCTTATTCTAAAAATTCATATCTTCCTTTTTATAATAATTTTATTTTTGATATATTTCACATATTTTATCAAATGTTAAATAGTCTCTAAATTCAGCAGGTTGGGCTAATTTCATAAATTCGAGAACATCAAAATCTTTTTCTATAACATTTATAGCACTGCTTGTGAAGTTTTCAAGTTGTAAGTAATCTTCAGGTACACGACCTTTGTTTTCAACTTTTGCTTTACTAATGCTCCATATATGTTTCTTATCAATACCTGAATGATCTGATATGTATGTTGATACTATATCTGCAATTTTATTATCATATGTTTGATTTAATATAACACCACGTGTTTCAATATCCATTTTTTTCAATAAATCTATATGTGCTTGTATATCAATACCTGCAGTTTCTATACCACCTTTACTTACACTAGAAACCATTACTGTTGGAATTTTACCAGCATATGCAATTTCAGCAGCTGAATATGGTGTTTTTTCATTTAATAATGCTGTTATAGCACTCATAACGCCTTCAACAATAACTAAATCATATCCTTTATTTTTAACAGATTCTATTACTTTACTTAATTCCATCCAGCCTATATCTCCAATTTTTATAGATGCATAATCTTGTAATTTTTCTTTATTTACATATAATGCTGGTGAAAGATCTCGTATATCTGGTCCAACTTTTATAACATAAGCATGAATTCCTTTTTGTCTTAATGCACCGACAATACCTGATGTGAGAAATGTTTTTCCAGATTCTGAACCAGTACCCATAAGCATAATCATAGGTGGATTTGTTGGATGTTCTTTAAAATTGCAAAAATTATTAGTTTCCACAGCAATTTCACTAAACACTCTGTTACGTAAATTAGTATTCGCTTCTTTTATTTTATCATATTGGTCAGTAGCATCAATATATTCAAGTATGTTATTTACAATGCCTATATTATTATCAAGAATATCATGAATTGTTGTACCAAGTATGTTACCTTTTTTATTTGAAACACCAGAGATTACACGGTCAGGTTTATGTTGGTAATTTGATCGTTCAATATTTGAATATATAACTGTTTTTGAATTTGATTCTACTGATTCAATTTTTCCATATGTATGACAATGAAATCCAGTTAATTGTTTTCCTTTTAAACCTTTTGTAAAAAGAGTAGTATCATCTACAATATCAGCTTTTACTTTGTTTGTATTGATTAGCGGTCCAAAATTTACATCTAATAATCCCATACCTTTTCTTATTATTGGTACTGGTGAATTACGTCCTACATCTGTTTGATTTCCTAGAATTTGGAATCCTGCACACATTCCTAATATAAATCCATCATTATCATTTATTAATTTTATTTCTTTTTCTATTTCAGGGGTCATAGTTTCGGATTCCATAATAGTTCCCCCAGGTATTATTAGTCCATCTAATTCTTCATGTGCAGGTTTACCATTTTCGATTGTTCCATCAAATTTTACTATGTTTGTTGGTAAATAACCAAAATGTTCATACAAAGGTAATGATCCTTTGACTTCTAATAATCCAATTTTTATCATTTTTATTATTCTCCTTATTAATCTTATTTTTTTTAAACTTGTTTTTTATTGAATTAGTTTTGTTGTAGTATAATGATATTATAAAATAATTAGTATTGTATTATATTATTTTAATATTTATAAAAAAAATAGTATTTAAAATATTATCTATATTATATTAATTAGATAATATCTTTTTTTTAGTTTCCTTATTGAAGTTATTTTTTTACTAGAATCCAATATGGGGGGTGAGTGTTTATTTATGAATTTTCTAATGCACTCATAGCACTTAGTATTTTATGATCTTCTTCAGGTTTTGCTTGTAGTTGTAATCCAACTGGAATGCCATCTACTAAACCTGCATTCATACTACTTGCTGGTATACCTGTGATGTTAGCAATTACTGTTAATATATCATAAGCATACATATCCATTGGTTCTAAAGTTTCACCTATTTTGTGTGGTATTTTTGGTACTGTAGGTCCAGCTATTAAATCAACATCATTAAGTAATTTATTAAAATCGTTACGTATAAGTGATCTTGCTTGTAATGCTTTTTTATAATATTTACCACTAAATTCTTTTTGACTTATATAAGATCCTATATGTATTCTTCGTAGTACTTCTTGTCCACATACTTCTTCAATTCTTTCACCATATTTACGACCATCATATTTTCTAGTTGCTGAGAAGAATTCTACGTAATTTATTAAGTAATAAGTTGGTAAACAAAGATTTAAATCTGTGAATTCTAATTCTTTTATTTCTGCTCCAAGACTTACTAATTGATCAATAGATTTATTTACTTCGTTATTAATTTTATCATCTGTGACATTACTAAAATCATTTACTATACCTACGGTAGTACCCTCAAGATTGGTTGTATCACAATCAGGTAAAAAGTCTTCAGTTTCTTTTTCAAATGTTGTAGGATCATGTGGATCATATCCTGTTATTACATCTAACATTAATCCAATACCGGTTGTGTCTTTTGCAAGTGGTCCAATTTGATCTAAACTCATGGCTAGATCAAGTAATCCTTGTCGTGATACCATTCCATATGTAGGTTTAAATCCAATGACTCCACAGTGTGATGCAGGGTTTCTGATTGATCCTCCAGTATCAGATCCTAATGCTATGTCACACATATCTGCAGCGATTGCGGCTGCACTTCCACCACTAGAACCTCCTGGAATACGTCCAGGTGCACTTGGATTATCTGTTGGTCCATACATTGATGTTTCGGTTGAACTTCCTGCAGCAAATTCATCCATATTTGTTAAACCAATGATTACTCCATCTTCTTCTTTTATTTTGTTAATTACTGTTGCATTGTAACTACCATAATAATCTTTTAATGTTGGGGAAGCAGCAGAGACTATGTAATCTTCTACATTTATATTACTTTTTATTCCTATAACAAGTCCAGCTAATTTACCTGTTTTTTCTCCATTTGCTATTTTTTTATCTATTTGTTTTGCAACAAGTTCAGCTTTATCTTTATCTATTTGTACAAATGCGTTTATTTTATCATTTTTATCTTCAATATTTTGATACATTTGTTCTAAATTGTCTGTTGCTGTTAATTCTTGTTGTTTTATAGATTCTACTTTGTCTATTATTTTCATGTATTCACCCTTTTTTAGTAAAAAAACTTCTTAAATATATAAAATTTCATTAATAATATTAATGTCTTTATTTATTATATGTATAATATCTAGTTTTAGAAATTTATATAATTTAATATAATAATTACTAAGAAATATTATTTAATTACAAATTTGAAAAAGTATGTAATATTAATTAAAAAATAATATTTTAGATAATAAAATATATTTAGAATAAAAATTATATATGATAATATAATAATAAAATCATGTTTTTGGTATTATTATTTTAATATCAAAATTAATCTTATATATTGAAATAGTCTTATACTCACATAAATGAACTATTTTTATTTATTAAGATGATTTAATAGTGTATAATAAAAATTAACATATGTATAATCATGATTAATAAAATTATTTTATAAATAATAAAAAGTTTATGGTTATACATCCTATTTTTTTATACACATAGTTACTTAAAAATGATCTTGGATATATTAATTCAAAAAATAGGTATTTATAATACAATAATATTAAGTTAATATGTACTAATTCAAGAATTATATAGTTATATTATAGAAACATTTAAAAGAGATAATATATAATATAATTTAACATAAAAAAATTAAGTTTAGTTTTAAAACTTAGATATTAATTTAAAAGGTGAACAAATGAATCTTATAGACAATTTACAAGCAGCATTAAATGGAGAAGATGTAGAAAAAACACCTGTAGTTAGTGTAACACAGGTAGGTATTGTAGATGCAATGGCAGCAAGTGAAACTAGTTGGCCAACAGCACACGAAGATGCAGAACAAATGGCAAGATTAGGAGCAGCTTTATATGAGCAAGCGGGTCTAGAATGTGCTAGAGTTCCTTTCGATTTAAACATTGAAGCAGAAGCAATGGGATGTCCTGTTAACTTAGGAAACATGGATTCCACTCCTGGTTTAGCTGGAAATCTTACAGATGATCCAGAAGAGTTAGAAGTACCTGATGACTTCTTAGAAAATGGTAGAATACCAGCAGTATTAAAATCAATCGAAATATTAAAAGAAAAATATGACGATGTACCTGTAATTGTAGGTATTGCAGGACCATTTACTTTAACTGGTCACCTATTAGGTGTAGAAAACTTAGTAAAAATGTTAAAAACTGATTCTTTTGCAGTAGAAGATGCAATGGATATTTCATTAGAAGCAATGGCTGAATATGTGGGTGCACTTAATGAAGTAGGTCCTGATGCAATTTGTGTAGCAGATCCAACATCTTCCCCTGAGTTATTAGACCCAATGGACTTTGCTGAATTTGCACAACCTTCTCTTGAAGATTTACAAGATGAAATGGAACCTCAAAGTATACTTCACATCTGTGGTAACTCAAGACCTATTCTTGAAGACATGTTAGATTGTGGATACAACGGTATATCCGTAGAAGAAGCAGTAGACATGGCAGAAGCAGAAAAAGTTAAAGAAGAATTAGATACTGGAACACAAATGGTAGGAAACATATCAACAAGCCAAACATTATTCAGTAAAACTCCTGCAGATGTAAAAGCTGAAGTAAAAGCAGCTTTAGAAAAAGGTGTAGATGTATTAGCACCAAGTTGTGGTATTGCACCTAAATCACCTTTAGCAAACATACAAGCTTTAGTTGAAGCAAGAAACGAATTTTTTGAATAAATAGTTTAACTATTTATTTTTTTTCTTTTTAAGTATGTTCATTAATAATTTTTATTAAAATTTTAAGTGGTTCTTTTTTTTACTATTTTATGGGGATGTGAATTAAATATTTTTTTTAAATAAATTATTGTTTGTTAATTTTTTG
>CAYNSJ010000006.1:0-26372 GCA_964399835.1 uncultured Methanobacteriaceae archaeon
AAAATGGAAATGAAAATCATTAATCATTTTCATAAAATAATTTTTTCACATTCCCTTTTTAATAAAAACAAGTAGTATTCTTTATAATAATATTTAAAATTAAAAACAGTAGTATTTTATTGAATAAAAAAAAATAGTTTTATTTGAAAAGAAATATTTATTATTCTTTTTCTGGAGCATATTGTGATTGTTTTTGAACATTATGATCTCTATTTAACCATGCTGTATCATATGCAGATTTTAATGTATGCATATCAACACTAGTATAAATTTGAGTTGTACTTAAATTAGAGTGACCAAGTAATTGTTGAATTGCTCTTATGTCTACACCATTTTTTAGTAAATGAGTTGCAAATGAATGTCTTAATATGTGAGGTGTAACACGTTTTGTAATATTAGCTAATCTTGCATAATCTTTTATCATTATTTCAATATACCTTGTACTTAATGGTCTTTTTCTTTGACTTAAAAATAAGTATTCACTATCAGAATCACGTTTTTTTAGATATTCATGAATAAGAGTTAATGTTGCATCATCAAATATTACAATTCTATCTTTTTCTCCTTTACCACGTATTCGTATTGTTCGTTCAGTCTCATCTATCATTCTTATTTTAAGTTTTGTTAATTCTGATACACGTAATCCTGTTGAGTATAATAAAGTTAATATAAGTTTATTTCTAAGTCTTGTGATATTTTGTGGATTATTTCTAGTTTCATCATATTTATCATCCATTGCATGAATAAGATCATATACTTCTTGTTCATTTAATGATTTTGGTAATGATTTTGTTCTTTTTGGTGCTTGTATATCCTTTAAAACATCAATTTCACAAAATTCAAAGAACTTTTTTACTACGACCGTTACAAGATATGAGTAATTTTGTGTTACTTCTTTTTCTCTTTTTAAGTACTGTAAATATTTTTTAAAAGATCGTCCTAATGCTTTTTCAGAGGTTAATCTTTTATCAGTTTTAAGAAATTGGTGGAAATTATTTAATATTGACCTGTATGTTTTCAATGTATTTTCTGAGTAATTTCTTATGTCCATCTCAAGTATGTAATCTTCCATTAGATCTTCATAGTCCATTTGCTCTAAATATGAATCAGTCATGTTAAATTTCCACCTTTTTATATTCTTAAAAATTTTTAATGTAATTATTTTATTTGTATTTTTATGGTTTCAGGTTTTTTAACTATTTCACCCATCTGTACTGCTACAATGTTTTCTATATTTTTCTCTTTTGACAAATCAATTAGTCTTTGACTTATTATTCCATCAAATACTATTGAATTAATATCTGTTTTTGAGTCTTTTATTTCATTGTAGATATTTTCTACTTTCACTTCTTTAATTTTATTTTGTTGTTTATCAAGTAACTGTCCTTTATTTGTTCCTTCAATTTGTTTTAATATATCTTGTAGTGTATTAGTTTTAGTATTCTTTACTGGTTCTTGATTTTGTTGATTATTTTTATTATTGTTATGATTATTGTTTTTGTAATTATTGTTATTGTTTTTATTTTGATTTTTGTAATTGTTATGTGGTTTAGGTTTTATATGATAATGGTGTTGATTGTGATTGTAGTTTGCATGGTTTGAGATTTTATCTACTGATGTTTTGTTTTTTAATGCATAGAGCACTTGATCTTTATTTAAATATTCAACTTCTTGTCCTCTTGGAGCTCTTGTTACATAATCAATTTCTCCAATTTGTAGAAGTTCTTTTAATATAAGATCTCCACCTCTATCACCATCTAAGAATGCTGTTACTGTCCTTTCTTTTGTTAGTTCTGCTACAGTATTAGGTACATTTACACCTTCTACTGCTATTGTATTTTTAATCCCATATTTTAAGAGATTTAATACATCAGATCTTCCTTCGACTATAAGTATAGCATCAGATGTAGGTGTATTTGGTCCAGCAGGTAATTTATCATCACCAAACTCAATTATTTCAGGAATTCTAATTGATTCTTTTACTTCATCAATCATTCTAGAACTTTCTGGAGTAAATTCATCCATCATATTTTTATAGAGTTCTTTAGCTCGTTCTACAATTGCTTTCCTTTTAACAGCTCGTACATCTTCGATTTTTATAACATGTAAACTTGCTTCACAAGGACCTACTCTGTTAATAGTCTCAAGTGATGCAGCTAATATTGTTGTTTCTATCCTGTCAAGACTGGATGGTATTATTATTTCACCTTTAGTACGTCCAGAACGGTTAGTCATATCAACTTTTATTCTGCCGATTCTTCCAGTTTTTTGCAGTTCTCTTAAGTCCAAACTGTCACTTAATAATCCTTCAGTTTGACCAAATATTGCTCCTACCACATCAGGTTTTTCTACAAAACCCATTGCATTAATATGTGAGTGTATTAAGTATTTTGTTGTAGTTATTTCTTCCTTAACCATATCGTAATAGTCTTCATCATTATTATTATTCTGATATTGAATAGTATGTGTTTTTTCTTTTTCCATGTAATCGCCTATTAATATTATATTGGATTGTAATGCTTTCAAGAAAAAATGTTAGCGAAGCTTTTTTTTGGATGAAAAAAATATATCATATGCTTAAGTAATTAAAGTTATTTTTTAAATTTGATACCATTGAATATAATGTTAAAATTAGATATAACTGATTAATTTGTATATCTTTCTAATTATTATCCAATGAATAAGTTTGTTTAATAATTTATAGTAATTATGTATACAAGAATTTCAATTTTATTTATAATTTTTTCTTCGTTATATCATCTTATATATACACATATTATTTTTATAATAATTATTATATTATTGTTATGGTAATATAATTCAAAATAAATATAAAAAAATTTTTTATTAACAAAAACTAAATATAATAAATAGCTATAAATAAAGTAAATTAATAATAAAATAATCCTTTTTATAAAATAATCATTAGAAATAAATTTGGAGGAAAATATAAACATGGATTTAATAAGAATAGTACTTGATATACTAAAACCACATGACCCCCCACTACCTGCATTTGCAGCTTATCTTAGTGATTTATCTGGAGTAGATGGAGTTAATATGACCCTACTTGAAATTGATAAAGATACAGAAAATGTAAAAATAACAATGGAAGGAAATGAATTAGACTATAAAAAAATTACAGAAGCTATAGAACATTACGGAGCATCAATCCACAGTATTGATGAAGTTGTTGCTGGACGTAGACTAGTTGAAGAAGTAACAACCCCACAAGACTAATTATATACTAATTCTTCTCCTAATTTTTTTTAAAAATAACAAATTTTATTTTTTTTAAACATATTAACTTGGAAATTGATAATAATGACAAATAAAAGAATTACACCAAAAAACATTTTACACCACAACTTATCTAAACCAAAAGATGAGATAACTTTAGATAATTTACTTGAAAAATCAAGTACTGATAATGTATCAGATGCATTAAAAAATTTAACTGGAAAAAAAGGAGTAATTAATCACGTAAAACCTATTGATCCAGATTATAAAGTAGTTGGATATATAAATACTTGTTATACTAATTCTGATGATTGGGGAACAACTATTAAAGCAATATATCAGACAGAAAAAGATGAAATTCTTTTTGTAAAATGTTCAGATTCAGAAAATGCAGTATGGGGAGAAATGGCATCACAAGCTGCTAAAAAACATGGTCTTAAAGCTACTGTTATTTACGGTGCATCACGAGATACTCCCGATATAAAAGCATTAAATTACCCTGTATTTTCAAAAGAAATAAGATGTAATGCTGGTTTACCAAAAAATGAAGGAAATATATCAGAACATTTAATTATAGATGATAGAGTAGTATCTCCTGGTGATTTATTAGTTGCTGATTATGATGGTGTTGTAATAATACCAAATAAATTAGTTGATGATGTATTAAAAGAAGTTAATAATATCAAACAATTTGAATCTAAATGTATTTCTGATCTTCTTAAAAATGATAAACCTCTTGATGAAATTTTAAATATTAAATAACCACCCCAAAATATTTATTTTTTTATTAAATCTCTTATTTTAGATTTAATTATTTTACTTATCTTACTTTATTTTATTACAAAAATAGTTTATTATAACGATAAAATAATAAGGTACTTATAAATATATCCAAAAGTATAAATATTAGAATATCAATATTTTATATTATGATTAAATAATTAAAAAAATAATTATTTAATAATAGAAACGAATATCAAAATCCACTTAGAAAAAAATGATTAAATTATTATATGAAAAGATGATGTAGAAAAATTATAACAAAAAGGATAGATAGGAAAACTAATTCTATAAAAAAAAGACTACAAAAACATCAAACAATAAACTCATACAATACACCCAAACCTCCCAATAACCATAAGTCTAATTTTAACAAGATACACAAAAATCAAAGGTTAAATCTAATTTCCAATTATCTTAATAAAACTCATTCTTTAACAACAAAAATTATAAAAAAATTGTTAATCTTTATAAGAGGGATATTATGTCAAGCAAAAAACAATCCTCAAATAAAAAGATAGGAATGTCAAGAAAAAAACAATCCTCAAATAAAAAGATAGGAATAATAAGTCACATCACTAGTACAAAAAAATTAATTGTACCTTCACAACAAACTCCAAAAATAGGATCATTAATAGTTAATAAAAATAACAAGCCAATAGGAAAAATAAGTGATATATTTGGATCAACTAAAAAGCCTTACTTAGCCATAAAAACTAATTATAAATTCAAAAAAGCAACACCTGGTGAAGATGTATATTTACAATATAAAAAAAAGAATAGACGGAGGAAACAATGGCAATCTTAAAACGAAAAAGAAAACATGGAAGACCTAGAAAAAGCACAACTACTGATAATAAAAAGGAAACCCCAGAGAAAAAACCAGTAAAAAAAGAAATTACTGAACCTACTCAAGAAGATGTAGAAAAAACAATTGAAGAAGTCAAAAAAGAAGAAAATCCTGAGAAAAAAACCAAAGTAAAAAAGAAAAGAGGACCTGGAAGACCAAGAAAAACCAAAAAATCAGAGAAAAAAACTAAAACAGTAAAAAAATCTAAAACAGAAGCAGAAGAAGATCCAGAATCAAAACATACAACAACAATAATTGAAAAACAAGAACCACCTAAAAAACGAGGACCTGGAAGACCACCCAAAACCAAAAAGAAAACAGAAACTAAACCAAAAAGAAAACCAGGAAGACCTAAAAAAGTTGAATCAGAAAAAGAAGTAGAGGTAAAACCTAAGAAAAAACGGGGAAGACCTAAAAAAGAGACTCAAGAAAACACTGAAGACAAAGAAGAAAAAACAACCCCAACCCCAAAAACCAAAAAACGAAGAGGACCTGGAAGACCTAAAAAAGCTGAAAAAGAAAAAGAAAAAGAAACCAAACAAACAAAAACCTCTAAAAACAAAGAAAGATCTGAAAAAGCTAAAAAACCAAATCCACTTGCTGGACTAATGGAAGAATTACAAAACGAAGATGAAGAAGCAAAAACATCAGAACTTGAAGCATTAAAAGACATAGTAACTAGCCCAATAGAACCAACTACAACAGCCGATAACATCATTCCAGAAGATTCTGATATAGAAACAATGTCTGATACAGAATTAGACGTTGAAGAAATTATTAAAATTGATACCACAGACTTTGATGATTTAGAAGATGAACTAAACAAAAAAAGTACCATCAGCGAAAAAGAACAGATGAAAGAAGACGTCGCTGAAATGGAGAAAAAAGAAACTAAATGTCCAGAATGTGGATCAACAAGACTCATAAACGATCATGAAAGAGGAGAAGTTGTTTGTGGAGTATGTGGATTAGTAATTGACGATAACATAGTAGATATGGGACCAGAATGGAGAGCATTCGACCACGAACAAAGAGATAAAAGAACAAGAGTAGGAGCCCCAATCACTTACACCATACACGACAAAGGTTTATCAACAATGATAGACTGGAGAAACAAAGATATCTACGGAAGAGATATACCAGCAAGAAACAGAGCACAATGGTACAGATTAAGAAAATGGCAGAGAAAAATAAGAATCAGCGGAGCAACAGAAAGAAACTTAGCATTTGCACTAAGTGAACTAGACAGAGATTCATCTAGACTTGGACTACCAAGATCTGTAAGAGAATCTGCATCAGTAGTATACAGAAACGCAGTAGAAAACAAACTTATCAGAGGAAGAAGTATAGAAGGAGTAGTAGCAGCTTCACTATATGCAGCATGTAGAAGATGTGCAGTACCAAGGACACTTGATGAAATAGCTGACGTATCCAGAGTAAGTAAAAAAGAAGTGGGAAGAACATATAGATTCTTAACAAGAGAACTACACATAAAACTACCACCAACATCACCAATAGACTACGTTCCAAGATTTGCTAGTGAACTAAACCTTTCAGGAGAAGTACAATCCAAAGCAATAGAAATAATAAACCAAGCAATGGAAAATGGACTAACCAGTGGAAGAGGACCAACAGGAGTAGCAGCAGCAGCATTATACATAGCAAGTGTATTACTTGGAGAAAGAAAAACACAAAGAGACGTAGCAGATATTGCTGGAGTAACAGAAGTAACAATAAGAAACAGATACAAAGAACTCACAGAACAACTAGATATGGGAGTAACATTATAACATTACTTCCATCCTTAATCTTACTTTTAAATTATTATAATACTATTTTTACCATGAAAATAAATAATCAAACTATTTTTTAAAATATACTAAATCAAATGATTTTTAAAATATAATACTATTTTTACAAAACTTCTTTTTATCATATTTAAAGAATAATTCTTATTCCATAAATAAAAATAAATATAAACAAACAATAATATTTAATAATAAAAAATAGTTATACTTTATTATATTACACATTAATTCTTTCAAAATATAACAAAAAAAGGAGGTCAAATAAAATATGAAAAAGAATAACTTAAAAATATGTATATTTATTACATTACTAATTTTATTTACAGGAATAACTGCTGTAACAGCTACAAATACAACACATACAATACAAAAAAATACAATAACAACACAAAATCCTACAGTAACAATAGAAAATACAACTTCAGAAAAACAAGTCCAATCTACAACAAAAACTACTACCAATACAGCAAATAATTTACAAACCACAACAGATACTAACACAGTAAAAACTCAAAACGATACCACAAATAATATTCAAAGTACAACAACTAACAAAATACAAGAAAATAAAAGTACCACAACTAAAGCAACAAATACTAAAACAGCTGTGAAAAAATCAACAGAAGTAACTGTAAATAATTATAATGAATTAAATAACGCAATATTAACTGCAAAAGAAAGTTCAGATACATCTTACACCATAAAATTAAATGATGGAGATTACAGTATAATAAATCAGATTACATGGGGTAAAGCATCAGGAACTTTAAGAAATTTAACAATACTTGGAAACAACCAAATAATTGATGGAAATAACAGATATACATTTATAAATATATCCCCAGGATATACATTAAATATAGAAGATATAACCATACAAAATACCCATACTGATCAAAGTAGTACTGGTGGAGCAATATCTGGAGAAACTTGTAATTTAACAATAAATAATTCCTATTTTATTAATTGTACAGCAGTTACGGGTACTAATGGTGGAGCAATAAGCCTTACTAGTAACAGTAATTTAACTATAAATAATTCTCAATTTGAAAATAATACAGTAACAGCTGGAACTTCAGGAGCTATCTATACTTTTGGTGGTTTTGTTCTAATTAACAATACCATATTTAATAATAACAAAGCATCATCTTCATCTGGAGCATTATATTGTGGAAATACTAATTCAACAATAGAAAACACTACTTTCTACAATAATACTGCTACCGAAGGTGGAGCAATGATTGCACAATATGGAAATGTAACAATCAAAGATAGCCAATTTAGAAATAATAATGTAACAGACAGAGGTGGAGCAATATACGCTATTGGAATACTAAATATTGATAATGTTAAATTTATAAATAACACAGCAAATAAAACAAATGGTGGAGCAATATACATCTATAATGGTATTATAACTATCAATAATTCACAATTATTCAATAATTCTGCTATAAAAGATAGTAAAAAAGAAAACACAGGTCTTGGTGGAGCAATATTCTCTGAAGCAGGTGACTTAAATATTACAAATACAACATTTAATAACAACACAGCATACTATGGTGGAGTTTTATACAATAATAATACATCAATTATAATAGAAAAATCTAAATTTAATAACAGTAACTCTACCCAAGGTAGTGTAATTTATAATAAAAATGGAACATTAACCATAAATAACACAGATATAACAAATAACACTGGATCTGATGGTGGAATACTATTCACAAATAGTACTAAAAACATCAACATAGAAAATTCAAATATAACCAACAGCTCATCCACAAGTTTTGGAGGAGTAATATACAACAACAATGATGAAAATATAATATTAAATAATACCAACATAACAAACAGCACATCAAAAATGGGAGGAGTAATATATAACAATAAAAATGGAAATATAACAATAATAAATACTACTTTGACAAATAGTTCTAGTTCATTACCAGGTGGAGTAATAAATAACAATGGTAATGGTACAATAACTACCATAAGCTCAAATATAATAAATAGTACATCATTATCTCCAGGAGGAGTAATATACAACAATGAAAATGGAAATATAACAATAAAGGATACCAAAATAATAAATAGTAATTCTAGCTCATCACCAGGAGGAGTAATATACAACCAAGGTAGTGGAAATATATCTATTATCACATCACAAATAACAAACAGTTCTACAAAATCCATAGCTGGAACAATATACAATATTGCAGGAACAATTCAAATAAAAGACACTAATATAACAAATAGTAGTTCATTATCTCCAGGAGGAGTAATATATAATGATAATGGAAATATATCTGCAATAAATGTAATTTTCAGAAATATTTCAGCAGGAAGCTCTGGTGGAGTAATATCTAGTACAAATAGTAATATTACTTTTATTAATGTTAAAGTAACAAATATTACCATAAGTAGTTCTGGAGGAGTAATATACAACCAAAAAGGTAAAATAGATATTATAAACTCTGAATTTAATGATACACATGCTGGTCAAGGTGGTGTAATTTATAATATAAATGGTAATGTAACAATTGAGAACAGTGATTTCAAAAATACAACAGCAGATAGTGGAGCTGGAGTAATAGATACAACTAATGCTAACATAACAATATCTAATTCAAATTTTAAAAATACATCTGCATTATATAATGGTGGTGTAATAGGAAATATTTTAGGAAATATAAATATTACAAACACTACATTTACAAACTCAAGCTCACAATCTGGTGGAGGAATAATTAGTAATTCTGGAAACATAACAATTACAAATATTACTGTTACAAATTCAAATACAACAAGTGGTGTTGGAATAATAAAAAACACTAATGGAAACATAAACATTACAAATTCAACATTCACAAACTCTAACTCAACATATGGAGCAGGAGCCATAAGTAACGAACAAGGAAATATAACAATAAAAAATACTAAATTTACAAATAGTTCATCAGATGTAGGAACTGGAACTATAAGTAACGCAGAAGGAAATATCGATATATTTAATACTACATTTACAAATAGTTCAAGTAATCATGATGTAGGTGTATTATATGATACAGGAAATATAACTATAACAAATAGTACATTTATGAATTCAAAATCAAATACAAGTACTGGTGGAGTATATGCTACAGGTAATTTAACTATAAAAGATTCTGTATTTAATAATTCTATTTCAAACACCAGTAGTGGTGCAATATTTGCAGATAATATGGAAACTACGGTTAATATTACAAATGCTACATTTGAAAATTGTTATTCTAATAGTACTGGTGGTGTAATTTATACAAGGGGAAATACTTTAAATGTTACTAATTCCACTTTCTTAAATGATTATGTAACTAATCTTTTTGGTGAAGGTAAAGGTGGTGCAATATATACTTTAGATACTAATGTTAATTTAGAAAATAATACATTTAAAAATATAACTGCTACTAATGAAACATTATGGTTAGAAGGTACTAATAAATTCAAGAATAATACGTATGAAAATTGTAGTATTGCTATTACAAATACATTAATAGCTGATAAAACTAATGTAGATATATTTACAATAGTAAAATTAACTGCTGTATCTGAATTAACATACCCTGATTATTATGATAGTGATATTTTAACTAGATCTAATAATTACACTGTATATATAAATGATGTTGAAGATAAGACAATTAATACCAATGAATATACTATAACATCTGCTAAATCTACTTCAATAGATACATATGTTTATCCAAGCATATCTGGTGTAAAATCAAATGTTGTAACTGTTACATTTAATAAAATTGATACAATTATTTCATTAGAAGACATTAGTGATTCTAATACCATAACCCCTGTAACAATTAAGGCTAATGTAACTAAATCTGATGGAGTAACTCCTATTACTTTAGGTAATGTTACATTCTATAATGGAGATAATAAAATAGGTAACACTGTACCTATTAATAGTGATGGAACTGCAACAATAACTTATACATTTACATCCAGTGGTACATACACAATAAAAGCAGTATATAATGATACAACAGAAGGTTACGTGAACAGTTCTAGTACTACTAAAGATGTTAATATAGTTTTAAGTCCTACAACAATTAGTATGTCTGATGTGAATGGAACTTCCCATAGTATTATAACATTATCTGCTATTGTAAAAGATTCAAAAGGAAGTTTAATAAATACAGGATCAGTAACATTCACAGATACTAATGGATTATCAAAAACTGTTGATGTAACTAATGGAGTGGCAACTACCACAACATCATATGCTAACAGAGGAAACTACACAGTAACTGCAACATATAATGGAAATGATATTTATACTACTAGTCAAACAACTTCAAAAGCAGTAATAACAGTTAATAATGTAATAATGAACATGACAACAATTCCTGGAACAACTACAACTAATACCTCAATTATAGCAAATATAACTGATATTGAAGGTAATAAAGTAAATGATGGAACAGTATACTATTATGACAATGATACACTTTTAGGTAGTGTTGATGTTTTAAATGGAACAGCAGTATTTAGTGATATATTCAGTAAAGCTGGAAGTTATAATATTACAGCTATATATAAAAGTACAATATACAACAGTACTAATATGACTGTTAATTTCACAATAAATAAATCTAATACTAAAGTTGTAGTAAATCCTGTTGTTGGAATAGTAGAAAATACAATTTATTTACAAGCAAATATAACAGATAGTCAAAATAATCCAGTAACAAGTGGTAAAGTTGTATTTAAAATCAATGGAACTACAATTAAAGATAATAAGGGTAATGTAATATATGCTAATGTTACAAATGGAATAGCAATGCTTAAATATGTTATACCAAATAGTTGGACAAAAAATAACTTAACAATACAAGCAATTTACTCAGGAACTACAGATACTTATAATTCAAATAGAAATATTTCAACAGTAAATGTAACTAAAAGAACAGCAAATATAACCGTTATTGTTACAAAAAATCCTGTAAAATGTGATGATACTACTTTAATTTCAGCAATGATTATTGATGCAAATGGAACCTTGAAAAATAATGGACAAGTTGTATTTAAATTCCAAGGACATACAATAACAGATTCAAATGGAAATCCAATAATAGTAAATGTAACTAATGGAAAAGCTAATATAAACTATATAATACCAAGAGGATTATCTGGAAAAGACTACAATATAACCGTTGTATACTCAAATTCAAATTATTTAAGAAGTGAGACTAATCAAGGAATAACTGTAGAAAAAACAAGCACACATATAACATTAAATTCTGTAACAACAAAACCAAATAGTAACACAACAATAACAGGAAAAATAACCGATAATAATGGTAATCTTTTAGTTAAAAATACTAAGATCTCATTAAAAATCAATGGAAAAACAATAGCATCAAATATCTTAATAACAAATGGTACAATTAATACAACAGTTTCTATACCAAATTATAAAAAAGGAACTTATACTTTAACAGCAGTGACAGGAACAACTAATGTATACTTAAATAGTACAGGTAATACTAATATAATATTAAATTAAAAATAGAGGAGTTTATAAAAATATAAATTCCTTTTTAGATTCTTTTCTTTTTATGTGAAAAAATATAAATTAATCATATTTATTCATAGTTTCTTCAGCTATTTTATCAAAATCAGAGTAGAAATTTTGATCTTGAATTTCTCTATACAAGTCATAGTCTTTTATAGCTTTTTTGTCTGCTAATTCTTTAGTTATACTTCCTTTATTCTCTAATAATTCATAAGCATTAAATTTTATGAAACTATTTAGATTTTCAGCCCAATCTTTCATTCCTAATAATTCATGTCGTTTTGCAGTTAATTCTGCATAATCTAAAAACATAGTGACAAGTGTATTTAATTCTGTTAATTCATCACGTGTTAAATAATTTTTGGCTATTGTTACATCAGATTTTAGTATTTTTCCATCAGGACTATTTTTCCAAGATTTTAATCCCATATGATTTTTTTTATGGTTTACTCTATTATATATTAATTCAGGAGCAGTACTATGAGTTATAGCATAATGTAATTTATTTTGTATTTCAGAGTAGAAGTTTTGAGCTGTTTTAGAGTTTTTATTATAATCATAACTACATTGTGCGAAAATATCTGTAACTTTTTGATAAAATCTTCTTTCACTTACTCTTATTTCTTTTATTTTTTCTAGGAGTTCATCAAAGTAGTCCTGTCCAAATTGTGATCCATTTTTTAGTAAAGGTTCATTAATAACAAATCCTTTACGTATATACTGTTCAAGTATATTAGCTGACCATTTTCTAAATTCTTTAGCTTGAACTGTATTTACATGATTACCTATTTGTATTATTAATTCTAAATGATAAAATTTTATATCATATTGTTTATTATCTTTTGCTGTTGTTTGAATTGTTATTGTGGGAATATCCGTTGTATATTCATGTTTTTCTAATATTTTTTTTATATGTTTTGATATTACACTTTGATCTACTTGGTATAACTGACTTATTTGTTGTTGAGTTGTCCAGAATGTATTTTTAAAGAAGATAACTTCTATTTGTTCGTATCCATTATCAGTAGGGTAAATTAATATATCTTGTTTTTCCAAAACTACCACCTTATGCACTTTATACATATACTTATGTTTTAAGAAGTATAAAAAGATTACTTTAATAATTATAGAATACAATCCTCTTCTCTTAAAGATAATTTATTCCATAACAATAGAAAAAATAATTAGTTAAGAACTAATTTACATTTTTACATTAAAAAAAACTAATATACAACAAAAATCTTAAATTTTTAAAAAAAGGCTTTATGATTTAAAATAACAAAAAAATAGGTATACAATTCAAAATTATTTAAAAAAAGTTATAATTTAAATGTAAGTAAATAACGAAATTGTACTTACATTATTATCTAATAAAAGCTTAAATAAGCTTATATTGATTTTTTAAAGAACATTACAAATAGCCAGATTATTATAAATGCTGCTATTACTATGTATAATATTCTTCTTTGTTTTTGTACTTGTTTTTGTTTTACTGTGTATTGTTGTTGACATTGATCTGAACAGAATGTTTCAGATAATGGCATTGGTTTACCACACATTGGACAATGTTTATGTGCTTCTACTGCCATTTTTTCACTCCTTTTATTTTATTCTTTAATTAGAGTTCCAATAGGTTCAGTTATTGCTTTTTTAACGTTTTCTGGATTTTTTCCATTAACAATTACTGTTTTAATATTGGATCTTTTTATAATTTGTATTGCTGTTTGATCTATGAATTCATAAGTTCCAGCTTTAGTATCATTGGTACTTATTATTTCCATAAGTTTTTCAGCAGTTACTTCATCATATTTTTTAGCATCAGGATACTTATTTGGATCTTTATCGTATAGTCCATTTACACTTGTTGCATTTATTACTAGATCTGCATCTACGTATTCAGCAAGTATACTTCCAACAGCATCTGTACTATGAGCTGGTTCTGTTCCACCCATTACAACAATTTTTCCTGCTGTTGAATATTCTAAAGCTTCATGGAAGTTCTCAGGTATTGATGGATAAGATACATCTTTTAATGCTAATTGTAATAATCTTGCATTGATTCGTGTAACTTGTATTCCTATATCATCACATATAGATTCTGATTCGCCCATGTCCCTTACTACGCTTATATAGTCTCTTGCTGGTTTTCCCCCACCTACTACTATAAATACTTCATGATCTTGGTTAATCTCTTTTATTATTTTTGCATAATCTTCAAACTTTTTATTATCATATTCACTTAATAATATTGATCCACCTATTGTAATTACTATACGCATTAACAATTTTCTCCTTAATAATTTTATAGAAATTTATTCTATAGTTAGTTTTCTTTTAAATTATTCATATATTTAACTATATTTTCTTAAAGTAATTACTTAACTTTACATTATACGAATTAAATAAAGATCTAAATGAATTTGTAAAGTATACTAAACCAATTAATACAGGCCATACCGCGATTCTTCCAATCCAGAAGTCTATTATACATATTATTTTCATAGCCATATGACTATCTGTTGTAATAAATGTTGGACCTAATCCTGTATTACCTAATGATGATGCAACAGTTATTACTGCATAATCATAATTATTTGTAAAAAGCAACATTGCAATTACACTAACTACAAATACCAGTATATAAATCATCACAAATACAACTACTATTTTTATCTCTTTATTATCTACAGTTTGATATTTATCATGATATATTTTATGTGGTACTACAGTACGTGTTGGTAAGATCATATCTTCCATTTGCCATTTGATTGATTGAAATAATATTACAACATTATACATTTTAATACCACCGGCAGTAGAACACATACTACTACCTGTAAACATTAAAAGGATTAATATTTGATAACTAAAAGGTGTCCAATAATCAATTGATGTAGATTGAAAACCAGTTGAAGTTATAACAGATACTACAGTAAATATTGTATTATTTAATATTGAAAATATATTAGATCCATAATATCCATTTGAATATAAGTTTAAAGATATCAGTATCGTTGCAGCTACTATGAATATAACCATTGCTTTAAATTCAATATCTTTAAATATTAATCTCCAATCTCCTTTCACAACTTTATAATGAATTAAAAAATTGGTAGCACCAAGTAACATTATTATTATTGTTACAAAGTTTATTACTGGATTAGAAAAGTATTGAACTGCTAGAGGATTTATTGAAAATCCACCTGTTGCAATAGCTGCAAATGTATAACAAATTGCATCAAATAAATCTAATCCTACCAATAAATATAACAATATTCCAATTGTAGTTAATACTAAATATACTTCAAATAATATTTTAGTAGTATGTCTTATATTTGGAGTAATTTGTTCAGCTCGTCCTTCAGCAGCATATAATCTTTTTAAACTAGAAGATGGAACTATACCAATTAATATTACAATTATTCCTAATCCACCTAACCATTGAATTAAACATTTCCATATAGCTATTGAATAAGGATAAATTAAAGTAGAAGAATACAAAGTATATCCAGTAGTTGTAATACCTGACATAGACTCATAAATAGCATCAATAAAAGACAAATCACCAGATATATAAAATGGTAATGCTGCAAAAAATGCTACAACAAACCATATCGCTGTAACAAATATCAAGGATCCTTTAAATGATAAATCCAAAGAATATTCTTCAGTAGGTTTTAAACCAAAATATAATAAAAAACCTATGGAAAAACATATACCTAACGATACACCAAATGCATAAATATACTTGTTTAAATCCTGAAATCCAACTGCACATAATAATGGAATTATCATGAATAATCCTAAAAATAAAAGTACAAACCCAGTATAATGAAAAATCATCCTTTTTTCATCCTTGTTCATGTGCAAGTTTCGATTATATACTGCCATTTTAATTACTTCCTAAATAAGTACTTATTATTAAAAATAGTATGTATCCATTTCATATATATACTCATATTAATTAGTATAATAAGATCAAAAACTAAAGTGAATATTCACTTTAATTATACTATGAAATATAAAATAAAAAATATTTAAAATGAAAATAATAATCTTTCAAAACAATAACTATATAATGTAAATTATTCATTATTTTCTTTAATACTTGACAAGAAATTAATCATTATAAAAATAACACAGTAATATCATTTAAATTGATTTCTAACATATGGCATAATGTATAACATACTATATTAATTATGGATAATAAATAAATAAACAAATAAACCTTATGAAATATCATGTAGGAATCTAAAAAGTTAAAAAAATAGAAGATTTAAAAAAGAATTACTGACCACATAACCATATATAACTTAAATATCTTGGAGATTTTAAAATGAAAATGATTATTTTGGACGAAAATGAAATAGAAATGGATAGATTGAATTCCTTAGAGTATACAGGAAATTATTTAGAAAAAAATACTAATATACCAGATATTGATGAAAATACAAAAGAAATTTTAGATAAAATAGATTATAGTATTGGCGTTTATTATCCTTGTGAAAACAAAAATACATTCTATATTTCTTTCTTAAATAAAAAACTTTTAGATCGTATTCAATTAGACATAACTGATGTTAGAGGTGCATATGTATCTGATGTATTTTTAGAATATGAAAATACAAATATACTTATCGAAAAAATGAACGAAGCATACAAAACAGGAAAAACCCAAAAATTCTACTTTGAATATTATGATAATAATAATGTTTTAAGAAGACGATATGATATCAGTTTTAACAAGATTGGTGAGTTTTTATATATTTTAGGAAAAAATGATGCTGATTACTTTAATTTATCCAAAGAACAAGAACAGCATTTTGAAAATGATTATAATGCAATAGCTATTCTCCAAGATGGTTATTTTGTTAAAGTTAATAAAAAATATTTAGAATTATATAAACAAGATAGTTATAAAGATGTTATTGGTCAAAAACTTGGATACACAGGACTAGATGAAGATTTAGTAAAAGAAATAAATAAAAACTTCGATAAAATAATAAAAGGACAAATGTTTTCACATATATTTCCTGTTGAAATCAAAAAAGATGGTAAACTTATTCATTGCTTTAATATAAATGGTAGTTATACAGTATACAATGGTAAACCAGCAGTAATGATTGTTCATCATGACCTTACAAAACAAGAATTAAACAAAAGAAAATTAAGGAAAAAAACAGAAGAAGCAATAAATCTAAAAAATAATTTAAATTTTATCCAGTCAGTGAGTAAAACAGGCATAACTTATGAATCAAAAAATAAATATATACGATCTAAACAATTATATGAAATATTAGAAACAGAACCTACTGCTGATGATGTGAACAAATATATTTTATGGGATTTCATAGTTGAAGAGGATAGAAAGATATTCAAAGAAAATTACAAAAAATTAAATGCAAACAAAGATTCTACAGATTTCATCATAAGAGTTAAAACTGCAAAAGGAAATATAAAATACATTCATTTCTTTATGAGAATAAATACCCTTGATATTAATGGAACTAAAAAAGAAAATAGAGTATTATATTACCAAGATGTCACCACTGAACAAGAATATTTAAAAGAACTAAAAAGTGCATTAGATGAATCATTAAAATTAAAAAATAACTTAGAAAAAATACAAAAAATAAGTAAAACATCTCTTTGCTATATAAACGATAAATCTAATTCAGAAATCACTTGGTTTAGTGAAGGTTATAGTATTCTAGAATTAGATCCTAATGAGTATATTGATGATATGTCCAATTATACCATTGATGAAGATAAGAAAATAAGACTAAATGCTTATTCAAGATGTACACCAGAAAATCCTGAAACATCATTTATCCAAAGAGCCATTACTAAAAAAGGAAATCTGATTTATGTTAAAACATTTGTAGCATATGAATTTGATGATAATGGAAATAAATTATCACACATTGAATTTTTCCAGGATATAACAGAAGAAGTTGAACAAGAAAATAAATTAAAAGAATACTTAAATGAAACATTAAAACTTCAAGATAATTTAGAAAGAATCCAAGCAGTAAGTAAAACAGCAATGGGTTATATTGGTAAAAAAGAAGATCAAAATTGGACTTCAGAAGTATATGAAATCTTAGAAATTAATCCTGAAAATTATGAAGAAGATAAAATCAATATCATTGAAAAATATGTAATTGATGAAGATAAACCAATTTTAAAAGAACATATCAATTCATTATCTCCTGAAAATCCAGATACAACCTTCACTCAACGAATAATAACAGAAAAAGGAAATCTTAAATACATAAGAACAGTAATCCATCAAAATTATGATAATAATAATAAAAAAACAGATAGCATATACCTAAATCAAGATGTTACATCTGAAATTGAATATCAAAAACAATTAGAAACAGCATTGAATGACAAAGAAATGTTATTAACAGAAGTACATCATAGAGTCAAAAATAACTTACAAATAATATTAAGTTTAATTAATTTAAACAAAAATTTTGGAACAAATCAAGAAAAGATATTAGATGATACAGAAACAAGAATTTATGCAATGGCTTTGATACATGAGAAAATATATGGATCAGTTTCATTATCCGAAGTAAATATGAAAGACTATGTTGAAGCATTAGTTAACTCATTATTTGATACATACTTATCAAATATAAAATTCCATTCTGATATGGAACCAATAAGCTTAAGTATGGACACATCTATACCATTAGGACTTATAATAAATGAATTAGTAATCAATACTATTACTTATGCATTCCCTAATGATGAAGAAGGTAATCTCTATATAACATTCAAAAAGATAGATTCTCATTATGTATTAACAGTTAAAGATGATGGTGTTGGATTACCTGATGATGTTGATTTAGATTCTTTAGATACTTTAGGTTTAATGGTTGTTCAAAACTTAGTATTACAACTTGGTGGAGAAATATCTTGTATAGACTGTGATGGAACAGGATATAAAATAGAATTTGAAGAACAATAAACCATTTTCTATTTTATTAGCATTTCTTTTTTTAAAAATTATATTATAATCATAGAAAATTTAAGATAAATTAAATTATTAAAAAATACTAGATAATTTTAATAGTAAAATTTTATTATCACATTACTTTATTTTGAAAATTCAAAAATATTGTACTTAATCCAAAATAATAAAATACTATAATTTACAAAAGTAAGAATAGTATATAAGTTAAGTAAATATTTATATATTAAAAAATACCTTTTTTATAAATTAATTAAAAAAAAGAATTAATCTATTCAGAGTACCTATCTTAAATTATAATAGGATACGATTAAAATGAAAATATAGTAAAAAAATATAATAATTAACAAAGAAATACTCCAAATAATAGTATGATCTAACTAAAAGATAATAATTAACAAAGAAAATATAGATCAACTAAGTTAATCATCAAAATCCAATCAAAATAGTATTTCTAAAAAAAATAAATTTTACTAGAGATAATAAATAATTCTTAAAAATAAAATTATTATTTTAAAAAAATTGAACACAAAAACAATTTTATCAAAAAATAATAAAAAAAAATATTATTATTCTACAAATCATCAAAAAAAGATATAGGAGATATCATATGAGTGACGTATCATCAAAAGAGATATATGAAGTAAAGAAAACCCTAAAAGATCTTGAGAACAAAAAAGGAAGAGGAACTGAATTAGTAACTGTATACATACCACCTGATAAACAGACTAGTGATGTAGTAAAACATATGAGAGACGAATTAAGTCAAAGTGCTAACATCAAAAGTAAACAAACAAAGAAAAATGTACAATCAGCAATAGAAGTAATTATGCAAAGAATGAAACTATTCCCAAAAGTACCAGCAAGAGGATTAGTTTTATTTGTAGGAATGATACCAAGAGGAGGACCAGGAACAGAAAAAATGGAAACCCACGTATTTGAACCACCTGAAACAGTACAAACATACATTTATCACTGCGACAACCAATTCTTTGTAGAACCATTAAAACAAATTATAGAATATAAAGAAGTATACGGAGTAATAGTAGTAGACAGAAAAGAAGCAACTATTGCAACACTCAAAGGAAAAAGAATTGATATAATAAAACATTTAACCAGTGGAGTACCTGGAAAACATAAAGCAGGAGGTCAGTCCCAGAGAAGGTTTGATCGTGTTATTGAACAAGCTGCACATGAATTCTTAAAACGTATTGGAAGACACGTTAATGAAGCATTCTTATCTATTGAAGATTTAAAAGGAGTAATCATTGGTGGACCAGGACATACAAAAGAAGACTTCATAGATGGAGATTACCTTCACTACGAAATAAAAGACAAAATCATAACCACAGTAGATACATCATACACAGGTGACTTTGGAATACGAGAAGTAATAGATAGATCTGCAGATACGTTAGATGAAATGGACATAATGCAAGAAAAAAAATATATGAAACGATTCTTACAAGGTTTAATATCAGAAAGTGGACTCTCATCATATGGTGAAAAAGAAGTTAGAAAAAACCTACAAATGGGAGCTGTAGAAATACTACTAATATCAGAAAACCTAAAATCCAACAGACAAACATATACCTGTCCACAATGTAACACAAAATTCACAATAACAACAAGATACCATCAAACACCACCTGAAGAAAAATGTCCAAACTGTAACGAAACTATGAAAATAACTAAAACAGAAGAAACAGCTGAAGAACTAATTGAAATAGCTGAAGAAGTAGGAACACACGTAGAAGTTATATCAATAGAAACAGAAGAAGGAACACAACTTGACAAAGCATTTGGTGGAATAGCAGCAATACTTAGATACAACGTAAAATAAACATCCCCCCATACTACTTTTTTTAAAATTACTACAAAATAAGATATATCATTCCCATCCAACAAAAATCATAGTTACTATACAATTTCTTGTTTTATATAGTTAAATTATAAAATGTTTTTAAAAAATAGATTATTATAAATTTCTTAATAAAAAAAATGAATAAAGTATCTAAATAGATACTTTTTCTTTAAGAAGTTTAGGATTACTTATTAAAAGTGTGGTTGTTGCATTTGTTCCATAATACCCATTATTATCACCAATTTTAACACTTATAGTATAATTTGGATTTTTAAGATTATTAGGTATTGTTATATTTGTATTTATTGTTCCATTTGTTACTGTGTATGTTCCACTATTTTTACCATTGATTTTTACTGATATTTTATGTGTTCCTGTCATTAAGTTTCCATTGATATCTTTTATTATTCCTGTAAGTAATGTTGTATTTGATCCTCTTATTGTGGTTAATTGATTAAGTGTCATGGTAGATCTTATTTTTTGTGCTGTAAGTTGTGCGATTGATTCAGTTCTTGTATAATCCTTATTTGCATATACTGCAGTTATGTTATATCCACGTGCTGATATTCCATTTGGTATAGTATACTGTAATTTAGCCATTCCATTAGTTACATTTACAAGTATTGGATTTCCATTAGCATCCCGTATTGTTTTACCTTGGAATTTAAATACTACTTGTCCATTATTTAGTAAAGTTCCATTACTATCTCTTACTATTGCCATATATGTTATAACATCTGCTGATTTTACTGGATTTTTATTTACTGTTAATGTAAAATCGGCTGTTCTTTTAGTTACATTTATTGTATTTGTATTATTAGATTGACCATATGCATCTATTATTCCACTATATTTAGCTTCAATTGTAAGATTATCTTTTGCAAGACTTCTTGGTATTATGTATTCTACTTTAGCTACACCATTTGTAACATTAGCATATATTACATTACCATTTGCATCTCGTATTGTTTTACCATTGATTTTAAATACAACGTTTCCACCAGTCACATTATTTCCTTGACTATCAGTTACATTTGCTTGTAAGTAAATAGTATTTTGTACTACTCCATTTATTGGATTTACAGTTAATGTTGTATTTAATTTCTGTATTGTTATTGTTGTAGTGTTTGTAGATTTATTATATTTATTATCTCCTGCAAAACTAATTATTACATTGTATAATCCATTTGTTGTTGAAGTAATCTCTACAATTGCTATTCCGTTATTATTTGTTGTTGCATTTACTGTATTATTAGCTATACTTACTGTTACTGTTTTATTTGCTATTGCATTATTGTTTTCATCGGTTAGTTTAAATGTTATGTTAGTATCTTTTACTATTGTATTTACTGAGTCAACGGTTATTATTGTGTTAATTTTATTTACTACGAAGTTTGTATTAACTGTAGTGCTTTCATAATTTGTTGTATTTGCTGTTGTAATTGTAACATTGTTTATTCCTGCTGTTGTTGTTGTATAATTATATGTAAATATTCCATTTGTTGTAGTTAATGTTACTGGTGTTCCATCATTTATTACAATTGTTACCGGAAGATTTACTTTCATATTATTAGAATCTGTTATTATTCCAGTTATAATTGTAGTTTCTCCTACTTTAACTGGACTTGTTACATTAGCATTAATTGTTGTATTAAGTTTTAATGGTTTTGCACTATTTACTACGAAGTTTGTATTGAATGTACTACTTGCATAATT
This sequence comes from uncultured Methanobacteriaceae archaeon, assembly GCA_964399835.1. Taxonomy (GTDB): domain Archaea; phylum Methanobacteriota; class Methanobacteria; order Methanobacteriales; family Methanobacteriaceae; genus Methanosphaera. Next base: position 22,816 of record CAYNSJ010000006.1, read on the forward strand.
TGTTGTACTTGGAGTTGTTATTACTACATTATTTTGCCCAACAGTTGTTGTTGTATAATTATATGTAAATACCCCATCAGTTACAGCTATTGTTACAGGTACTCCATTATTTATTGTGATTGTTACAGTTGTAGTTAAAGCTTTATTATTAGAATCTTTTACTGTACCAGATATAGTTGTGTTATCTCCCACAGTTACAGGACTTGTTGCACTAGCACTAATTATTGTATTAAATTTATTTACTATGAAGTTTGTATTAAATGTATCATTATTATAGTTAGTTGTACTTGGTGTTGTTATTACTACATTATTTTGTCCAACAGTTGTTGTTGTGTAATCATATGTAAATACTCCATCAGTTACTGTTACAGTTACTGGTGATTCATTATTTATTGTGATTGTTACAGTTGTATTTAATGCTTTATTGTTAGAATCTTTTACTGTACCAGATATAGTTGTTTTTTCACCTATAGTTACAGGACTTGTTGCACTAGCACTAATTACTGTGTTAAGTTTATTAACTGTTACTGTTGTTGTATTTGTTGAGTTACTGTATGTACTGTCACCTTCAAATGTTACTTTTACATCATATGTTCCTGCTGTTGTTGGTGTGTATGTATATTTTGCTATACCATTAGCATCAGTTACTTCATTTACTACGGTACTACCTATTGTGAAATTTAAGGTTTTACCTGAAAGTACATTACTACTACTATCTATTAATTTAGCTGTTATAGTTACAGTATTCTTAACATCAGTTGTTACAGGATCAACACTTATATTTGTTGCTGTTAATGATGCAGTATTATCTTTTACAATATTATTTGATGAACTATCATACTGTACACTTGCATCACCCAATAACTCTTTTGCATTTAATGTGTTGTTTGTTACATTTGTATCTGTTACAGTATCAAGTATCACTGAATAAGTATTATTTGTTTTTACTGTGTTGTTTATTGCTACACTATCAATATTACTAGTTGAAAATGTTATTCCAGGACCATTTATTGCTGTTATTGTATTATTTATTACTGATGCATTTTTTCCATATTGATTATAAATTCCTACTGTTCTTGGTTTAAAGTAATCTGCTGATTGTAATGTTTCGTTTGTTTCACCGATTATTGATATTTTGTTTCCTTGTATAAGTGTGTTTACACCAGTTATAGCCATACCCATTGCAGTATGTGCAGTTATATCTATTGTATTATTTTCTATTGTAGAGTTATCTCCACCATATTGTTCAACACCATATACACTATAACCTGTTCCTGTGACTGTGTTATTTATTATTTTGTTTCCCACTGTATTTCCTTTACCTTCAGTATACATTCCACCAGTATAAGCATTATCTTCTATTGCTATTGGATATGCTACAGATTCTGCTGTATTTCCTGTTCTAGTAATATCATAAGTAAGATTACCACAAGTTATATTAATATTATTATTTGCTATTGTGTTGTTACAACAATTAGAATGTATGTATATAGCATTAGCATATTGTGTACCATTAACTGTAAAGTTGTTGTTGGATATATTATTGTTACTTGATGATGAAAAGAAAAATCCATAAACATATTTGTCCCCAGTGAAATGGAAATTATTATTAGTAATTGTATTATTACCACCAGCTAATAATATTTCTGATGTTGCATAATCAGCTACAGACCCTAAATTCTGATTAACATGATAAGTAATATTATTGTTATCAATTACAGCATTACTACCAATAGCTAAAGGTGTTAATGGTGGAACTGATGCTGTTTCCCAATTAATACCATATGCAGGTAAAGTTAAATCTATCGTAGAATTAATTAAACTATTATTTGCACCAGCTAAATTAATTACATTTAAAACATTAGTTATACTATCTGGTGCATCTTCAATAGTAACATTGAATACTGAATTAATTATTTTATTGTTACTACCTGTTGCACCAATAACTGTATTCTGAGTAGCAGGCATATTTATTAAAGTAAATTTAATAGATTCATATGAAAGTATACCATCTATTGTTACATTATTTAAAATATTATTAGTCGAATTACCTTCAAAATCTATTATACTAGATACTGATTTTAATTTAGACTCTGGCGTAAGAAATATGTGTGCATTTGTAATATTCATTGTAGCATTATTTCTAAGTATTCGAAATGCACAATTGATTAATGTTGCATTAGTTGCATCTACGCTTACATCAGTTATCCAATTTTTATTGTCAATTCTTAACCACCAATTAATAAAAGTACCATTCAAAATATATTTGACATATGAACGTTGCCCCATGGTAACATTAAGATGTATATCATCAACAACTGCATGTGTAGTTTGTTCAGTAGTACTACCTTCACCATTTAAAACTATGGTAAAAACATTTCCATTATAATCAGTATTTTGATCTCCTTTTAATGAAGATTTCACTACTTTAGAACTACTTGTTTTTAATATACTTGAACTTAATGTATTTGAGTTTGAACAAAGAGAACAACTGTTAACATTTGTTGTATTACTTCCATTATCCGTAAGGATGTATTCTCCACTATTACTACATAAAGTAGTGTTACTGATTCCATTATTTATTATTAAATCACTTCTACTGTTATAAGCATTATTAGTACCTACTAAATTTATAGATTTATCTATTACAACATTCTGATTTAAATTTACAGATCCATTAACATAAATGGTATCACCAGAAGTCACATTACTAGTAGTTCCAGTTGAACCGAAATAACTAGTAAAATTATTTGAATTTGTAGATCCATCAGATGTTTTTAATGATTTACTACTTGTTTTTACAGTATTTGTTTGAACATTGTTTTGTTCATTACTTATTTGTGAATCTTTTGAATTTGTATTTATTATATTATTATTAGTTGTTGTTACTTGTTTAGTCACAGATTTTGTACTAGTATCTGTTGATACTTCGTTAGTTACTGAGTTAACAGTATTATCAGTATCTGTTAGACTTGAAGTTTCTTGGGTTGTAACTGGAATATCGTTGGTTGTAGTTTGTGTTGTTGTTTGTACTTGTGACGTGTCAGTTGTTTGATTTGTTTGTATGTCTGCAGCACTTGCAGCACTAATTCCTATTACTAAGATAACTAAACTAATTATAAAAATAAAAACTTTTTTATTATGTTTCATTCTCTTATCATAATTTTCTTTTTTAGAAAACCAAGTTTCTCTCCTTTAATTTTTTATTTTAATTCAATCAAATTAACTAAATAAAATTTATTATTTAGTTAATTTATATTTTATAATTTTATATTTAAAAAACTTATCATATTATTTTTAATTTTTATAAAATAAATTTAAATAATTCGAAATAAATAAAAGATAAATTTTATATCTAAAAAGTTTAGGACGTTTTCTTTTCTTTGAAAAATAGACTAATTAATAATTTATTTTAAGTTATATTGAACTAATATCCGTATTTAAGTTATTTTTAGTTAAATAATAAATTTATAGATAAATATAATCCATATCTATAATTTATCAATAATAATATTAATTATTAAGAATTATAAATGTTAAAAAAATTATATTGACCT
>CAYNSJ010000006.1:26382-60350 GCA_964399835.1 uncultured Methanobacteriaceae archaeon
ACCTTTTAATAACAAAAATAATTATTAAAATCTTATAAAAAACAAGATAAACATATTAAAAAATAAAATCTAGAAAATTCATAGATTCAATTAGTAGTATACCAATTACAAGTTGATGTGGAGATAATTCAAATCAAAAAAAAAGTTATAATTGCTTCATACATAATTGCATGAGAAAACATTAATATTACAAGCCAAGAAGTTACATAAAAAAAACTAGAAAAAAGGATATTTACAAAAAACATATCTAAAAAATAAAATAAGAAAAATATACAAAAAAAATAATGTTTTATTCTATACCAAACTCTACTTTAAAACCAGTTCCATCACAATCAAGAATAGTTAAAGTACCATCCATTTGTAATACTAAATTCTGAACTACTATCAAGCCTAAACTTGACAAATCATTTAAATCAAAATCATCAGGCAATCCAACACCATCATCTTTAACAACCAATTTATACATATTATCTTCCTTACTAAAATCAATATATAAATTACCTTCTTCATTACTTGAAAATGCATGTTTAATTACATTAGTTACAAGTTCATTTACAATTAGACCTAAGGGAATAGCTAACTCCATATCTAAATCAATTGAATCAGCATGATTATGAAAATTAATATTCACTAAATAAGTATCAAACAATGAATTAACTAAATCTCCAATATAATTTTTCATATCAACATCAGATAAAGATGTAGAACCATATATCTTCTCATGTATTAATGCCATTGCATATATACGATTTTCAGTATCATCCAGTATTGTATCTGAATCTATTTGATAATTTCTATTTAAATTTATTAAGCTCAATATAATTTGTAAGTTATTTTTAACTCTATGATGTACTTCAGAAAGTAATATATTTTTATCATTTATTACAGTTTCCAATCTATTTCTTAATTTTAATGACTCATTTAAAGCTGATTGTAACTTTTTTAAATACAATTGTTCTGTAGTAACATCTTGATAAAAAGATATAACATCTATACGATCATTATTCACATATTTATAATTTATGTAACAATGAATATATTTTAAATGTCCCTTTGCCGTGATAATTCTAATAATAAAATCAACTGAATCATTTTCTGAAGATAGTTTTGCATAATTTTCTCTTAAAATATGTTTATCTTCAGAAATAACAATCTTCTCAAGAATATCCATTTTTGAATCACTGCCAATAGGATCTCTTTCAATTATATCATAGAATTTTTTAGAACGAATATGCTGTCCATCAATAATATATGCTGAACAGGTATCACTTACAGATTGAATAAGATCCATATTTTCTTGTAAAACTAAAGCTTCTTTGGTTTTCTTTTCAACTTCTCTTTTATTAATTTCTTGTTCAGTAATATCATTATAAACTAACATAACAGCAGATTTACCTTCATACATGATATGAGTACAATTAATGTTAAAGTAATGAAATAATTCACCATCTTTTTTTACTTCAAAAGGAAATGAATACGAAAACAGACTTCCATTAGTAACATTATCAATTATATCATGAACAAAGTCTTGTGAATCATCCATTAATCCATCATATCCAAGTTCTTTGCCAACAACATCATCATAACTATCAAGCTCACATAAATCAAGATATTTCTTATTTACTTTAACAAATCGATGATTTTGAATAACTGCAATTCCTGTAAGATCATTATCAAATAGAAATTCTTCGTCTTTGGATAAAAAAACAAAAGCTGTTTCATCTTCTTTAAAAAAATAGATGAAATCATCTACTTTAAAAATTTTTACATATACCTTTTGGATAATAATGCCCTTTTTAAAATATTCAAAGATAAATTTTTTTATTTTACCTGTATCATACACTTCTTTCATGCTATTTAAAATAAACATCTTTTTATCAAAAGTTGAATATAATCCAGATACATATTCACCTAAATGATCCTCTAACTTAGTGTTATTATATTCTAATGTTTTATTATTTAAATAAGAAACATAAAAATCATCTACAGATTCATCATATGAATAAACATTAACTCCATAATTCATATTATTAAGAAGTATTTTAGTTTTTTCATCAATATCTTTTACATTACTAACTTTATTTAGTATAACATTATTATTTCCCTGTAATACAAAACGAGTAATTTCATTTTGATCCTCATCTAAGATAACCAGTTCCATCGACATATTTTTTACTCCTTCACTATAAATTACAAAATTTTTCCCTTACTAAAATAAGCTCAGTTCAACATGATTTAGAAAGTATTATTAAAGTAAATCATTTGTTTTATATTCAGTTTATAGAAATATTTAACCAAAAGGATTTTCTTTTATTTAGTCTATTATCTAGTATTACTATCCTAAAATATTGTTTTACCCTTTTAAATTAATTAATAATTTATATTTAATAATATTTATATTATCTATTTATATCACAAAAAAAGAGTAATTATTATCATAAATCAAAAATAACATTATATTAACTATAAATAATCAATTATTATACATTTTTGATATATTGAATATACATCAAGGCATGTGATCATTTATATTAAATGTACTTGTTAAATTAAAATATAAATGTTAATAGATAAAGAAATTAAAAAAAATAGAATCATATAGAAAAATAAAAAAAAACATATACACTATTATTCAATTTTATTAAATGGTTATACTTTTCTAAAAGTTTAAAACAAAAACCTACGAAAATAGAAATAAAAAAAAGAATTAATAATATAATAATTACATATTACGTCCTAATTCTTCAAATTGTTCTATTATATCTGTACGTTCTCGAAGAGGTCTATCAAATTCCATTTCACCAGAACTTAATTTACCAACACCTATTACATTATCAACATCAAAATTAACAGAATTAAATATGTAAGCTATTGATTGCATATACTCATCATAGAATCCTTGTTCAGCTGAATATGTAATGATTATTTCTACTTTTTTATGGTCGAAGTCACGATTTTCAGGTAATGATACTGACGTAAATCTGTCCATGAATACTTTTGATTGACCTGCAATTTGTGAAAACATAATCGGAGCTAAAAATATAAATACATCAGCTTCCATTATTTGATCAATTATATCATTATAGTCATCATCTTGAACACATCCTTTTCCAGCTTTACAACCACTACAGGCTTTACAAGGACGGATATCATAATCATATAAATATAATATATCTATATCTCCATCTTGATCATAAATTCCTTCTTCAATAGCTTCAGCTATAATACTTTCATTTCCTTCATCATGAGGTGATGTTACTAAACATAATGCTTTCATAATAATTTCTCCTAAATTTGTTTCTTTATAATTAATATTATTTTTAAAGACTATATAAACCTAACATGATTAAAATAGAACGAATAAAAGTTAAAAATACTTTTTATACTTATATAATAAAATAGGATATTAAAAAAAGATAAGAAAAATATCTAAATAGATACTTTCTCTTTAAGGGTTTTTAAGTTGTTTATTGTTAAAGTAGTAGTTGTATTAGTTGAGTAATAACCATTACTTTCACCAATTTTTACATTTATTTGATAATTTGTGTTTTTAAGTGTGTTTGGTATTGTTATATTTGTGTTTATTGCTCCGTTTGTTACTGTGTATGTTCCTATATTTTTACCGTTTAGTTTTACTGATATTTTGTGTGTTCCTGTCATTAAGTTTCCATTGCTATCTTTTATTGTTCCTGTAAGTAATGCTGTATTAGATCCTCTTGTTGTAGTTATTTGATTAAGTGTTATTGTAGATTGCACTTTTTGTGCTGTAATTGGTGCAATTGCTTCGGCTCTTGTATAATTATTGTTTGCATATACTGCAGTTATGTTATATTCACGTGCTGATATTCCATTTGGTATAATATATTGTAATTTAGCTATTCCATTAGTTACATTTACAAGTATTGGATTTCCCTCAGCGTCTCGTATTGTTTTACCTTGGAATTTAAATACTACTACACCATTATTTAGTATAGTTCCATTTGAATCATGAACTAATGCCATGAATGTTACATTATCTGTTGCTTTTACTGGATTTTTAGTAACAGTTACTGTGAGATCTGCTGTTCTTTTAGTTACATTTATTGTATTTGTATTATTAGATGGATTATAGGTATCTGTTGTTCCACTGTATTTAGCTTCGATTGTAAGATTATTTTTTACAAGACTACTTGGTATAATATATTCTAGTTTAGCTACACCATTTGTAACATTAGCATATAATACATTACCATAAGTGTCTTTTATTGTTGTTCCGTTGATTTTAAATACTACTTTTCCACTTGTTACATTATTACCGTATTGGTCAGTTATGTTTGCTTGTAAGTTGATGGTGTTTTGTACTACACCAGTTATTGGATTTACCACCAAGTTAGTATTTGATTTTTCAACTGTGAAATTAACTGTTTTATTTACAGAGTTATATGTTGTACTGTTATAAATAGCTGTAATATTATAACTTCCAGCTTTATTAAATACATTATTAAATGTTGCTACTCCATTAGTTACAATTGCATTACCAATTAATGTTCCATTGTTATAAAAGTATACAGTTCCATCATCAACAATATTACCATCTATATCTTTTAAAGTTACATTAAATGTTGTATTAGTTGTTGTTGTAGCCGGATTAACAGTCACATTCATAACTACATCATTTACTTTTATAATAGCATTTGCTGTAGTTTGACTACTACTATAAACATCATTACCATTATAAACTGCTATAATTGTATAATTACCTCTTGAGGCATAACTAGTTACTACAGTTGCTATTCCATTAGTTACATCAACTGTTTTTGATAATCCATTAGTATCAGTAAATGTTACACTACCTGTAGATAATAAATTACCATTACTAGTTACAATAGCAGTTATTGTAATATTTTGATTGGTTGTTCCATTAACATTACCCATTACGATTGTTGTACTAGTTGTACTAATACTAACTGTTGTTGTATTTGTGTTATTTTTATAAGTACCTGTTGTATCATTGTATACAAATGTTAATGTATAAGTACCAGCAGGTGTTAAAAGTGTACTAAAAATATTAGTATTACTTAAATCAATTGTACCAAGTACTATATCACCATTTTTAATTGTAACATTACCTAATTTAATTTCATTACCTTTAAAATCAGTTACATTAATTTTAAATTCACTGTTTGTAGTTGATGTTCCAACTGTAGGTGTTACTTTTACTATTGTATCAATAATAACTACAATTGCAGTATTAGTTAGTGACGTACTATTAGTATATACATTTGCTGTTATTGTGCTTTCATCAGTACTTTTTGGTGTATATGAAGTTGTTGCAACTCCATTAACAAATTTTGTATTTATAGGTGTTATTTGACCAGTTGTACTAGTAAATGTTACAGGAATATCTTGTGGAAGTAAAGATCCATCTATTGTACCTGTAGTAGTACCTGCTGAGTATCTTGTTAAATCAACTGTAATAGTTACAGGAGTATTGACAATCCATTTATTATTATCAGAAGTTATATTAAGATATAACCATTTTGTAAGATTTTCACCTTGATAATTTGTTAATTTTAATCCATTACTATCAGGACTATTCACATAATTTGTATCATTATGCCCCCACCAATTATAATCAAGAGATTTAATTATACCTGTTCCATTGTTATATATTTCTATCCCATTTGAATCTGTGCTATTCAAGAATATATTATAATTAGCAGTTAAATTATTGTATTGTGTGTTATAGATCTCAGATCCACTTTCAGTTACTGTATTATTAATTAATTGATTACCTGTAAATGTTGTATTAGTATATGCAGTATAAACTGCTCCCCCATAAGTAGCATTATTATAACTTATAGTATTATTAGTAAAAGTTACATTTATGTTATATAATGTTACTGCACCATTATTATCATAAGATACAGGATAGCTGTATATTGCACCACCATAACTAGCATTATTATGACTTATAATGTTATTGATAAGTACCATATCACCACCAGTATATATTGCACCACCATTAGAAGTACCACTTGCAGCTGTTGCAGTATTATTAAACATTGTATTATTTATAAGCATTACTGCAGAATCAGGTTTTTCTACATCCCCAATATATCTATTTTCCCATACTACACTTTCATATATTGCTCCACCTTCTGCTTGATTTGTAGCATTTGCAAGATTATTATAAAATGTATTATTTGTTAAATTCATGGATGATAAATAACCATTGTATATAGCTCCACCTTGAACATTAGTTCCATTTACAGTATTATTTGATATTGTATTGTTTGTTATATTCATAGATACACAATAACCAATACTGTATATTGCACCACCACCTGGCCAATAATAAGTGGTAGATCCATCATAATAATTTACGGTGTTATTTGATATAGTATTATTGATAAGTGTTATATTTCCACCATCAGAATTGAATATTGCTCCAGCAGATGGACAACCCGTTGTACCTGTGGTAATAGCATTATTATAACATATGAAATTATTTATCAACGTTACAGTCATATTATATGGAATTATAATTTCCCCTTCATAAGCTGAACCATAATTATATATTGCACCTGCTGTTGATGCACGATTATATGTTATTGTATTGTTAATAAGAGTCATATTTCCATTATTATAAATTGCACCACCGTTAGAACTTCTATATTTTTCTGTGGCATTGTTGTAAGATAAGGTATTGTTTATAAATATTAAATTTGTTTCATAAACTGCTTCATTACCTTCAGGATAATTTATTGATTCACTGTATACTGCTCCACCCCATGGTGCCTGATTTTTATTTATTGTATTATTAATAAAGGTAATATTCCCCATATTATTATAAATTGCACCACCAGAACTAGCATTATTATAAGTAATAGTATTGTTGGTAAGGGTTATATTTCCATTATTATAAATTGCACCACCTTTAGAAGATTCATCTCCAATATCTGTCACTATATTATTGGATAATGTATTGTTTATAAGTGTAACATTTGTATTATACTTAATAATAAAATATTCTTGGGTTTCCTCATTTATTCCATCAACTGTTGCATTATTGCATATGGCACCACCATAACTAGCATTATTATAAGTAAAAGTATCATTTTTAAGAGTCATATTCCCTATTTCATTATATATTGCTCCACCACTAGTTGCATTATTTAATGTGAAAATAGAATGCATAATAGTAACATTACCATTGTTATATATTGCACCACCAGTTGTACTGTTTCCATTGATAAATGTTATATTAGTTATATTTACTGAATATCCTGTTGTTATATTCATGATTTGGTATTTATTTTGACCATCAATTATAACATTTTGATTTTCACCAGTTATGTTAAGATTATGACTTATTTTTAAAGTACCTGTTGCAGTAAATGTTGTATCTTTTTGTAATACTATTGTATATCCATCTTGAGCTGTAGTAACTGCTGTATTTAATTCACTCCAAGTTGTTACTGTTTGAGTTGCTCTTTTTACAGTTTTTAATGTATTAATATTTACTGTTGTTGTTAGTGTAGATGCTTGTACATTTTGATTAGTACTTACAGTACTCATATCTTGATTATCTTTTGTTACTGCATTACTCGTTGTATCTTTTTGAGTATTAGTTGCTTTTTTAGTGACTGTCTGTGTTGGTGTAATTGATTTTTGATCTGATTGCTGTGATTGCTTTTGAGTTGTTGTTTCTATAATATTATTACTATTTGAATTATCATTATTTGAATTTGTACTAACAGAATTACTAGTATCAGTAGCTATACTTTGTGTTGAGTTAGATATAGTACTTAAACTTGTTTGTTGTATATCTGTAGAATTAGATGCTGCTGATATTGCAGTTATACTTATTAACAATACAAATAATAATACAAAAACAAAAAGTATTGATTTATTTAATTTCATAATAAGCCTCCTTTATATTTATATCATAAAAGGTTTTATTATATCAAATTTCAATACGTAAAAAAAAATATACAAATAATTATGTAATATATTTAGTTATCTGAAAAAAAAATAATATTAGAACCCCTCATAATATAGATTATATTATAAAATGAATGATTAATAAACTATTCTAAAATAAATAAGATGATAAAAACAGTAAAACAATAAATTTAACTTCAATAAAAAAAGTATTGAATGATAAAATATAAAATACATTCAACCAAAGATTAGATTAATATTTTAAATTATATTAATACTAATTACTAAATAAACTAAACAATAAATCATGGATAAAATTATTCAGTTTCAAATTCGATTTTAAATCCTGTACCTTCACAATTTAAGATAGTTAATGTACCATCCAATTGTAATATTAGGTTTTGAACTACAAGTAATCCCATTGAGGTAATTTTATCTAAATCAAAGTCTTTTGGTAAACCTACACCATCATCTTTTACAATTATTGTATATTTAGTATTTTCTTTCTTAAATTCAATATATAAATTACCATCTTCACAATCAGGAAATGCATATTTTATTGTATTTGTTACAAGTTCATTTATTATAAGACCTATTGGTATTGCTTCCTCCATCTTTAACTCTATAGATTTCATATTAGAATGGAATTTAATATCTGACCAATACATATCAAATAATGAATCAACTAATGATTCAATGTATTCTTTCATGTCCACATTAGATAATGATTCAGATACATAGATTTTTTCATGTATTAATGCCATTGCATAAATACGATTTTCTGTATCATTTAATATTGTATCAGAATCTGATTCAAAGTTTTTATTTAAATGAATTAAACTTAATATAATTTGCAAGTTATTTTTAACTCTATGATGAACTTCAGTAAGTAATACTTCTTTATCTTTCAATGCACTTTCTAATTGATTTTGATACTTAACTTCACGAGTAATATCCTGATTAAAACTTATACGATCAAGTAAATTATTATCCTTATCATACTCTTGATGCATAAATGTTCTTAAATATTTAATATTCCCTTTTCCTGTTTTAACTCTTTGATTAAATGTTGCATCAGGATTCTTTGGAGTTATCTTTGAAATAGCCTCTTCTCTAACAACTAAATCTTCATCAATAACAAATTTACGAATAATATTATCCATATTATTTTTATAATCTTTTGAATCAATTTCCAATATATCAAATACTTCAGGAGTCCATCTTGAATATTTTAATCCATTAGAATAACCTATAGCTGTTTTACTTAAAGATTGAATTCTATTTAACCTATCTTGAAGTTCTAAAGTTTCATTTAAAACCTCTTTCAATTTATTTTCTCTTTCAATATTCTCAGTTACATCCTGAAATAGACTAACATGAGAAATCTTATTTCCATCCTCATCAAACTCATAAGCCACAAATGTATGAAGATACCTAAGTTCACCACTACCAGAAATACAACGTTGCATAAAAGAAACCTCTGGATTATCAGGTGTACATTCAGCATGCTTTTCAATCCAGATATCCCTATCTTCAGAGATAATATGATCTTCCATAGTACCAATATAATTTCCAGTATCTGTTTCTAAAATATTAAAACCTTCACTAAACCAAATGATATCTCCATTTTCTTTATCATTTTTATAACATAAAACTGTCTTACTAATTCCTTGAACTTTCTCTAGATTCTTTTCTAACATTAATGAACTATCTAATGCTTCTTTTAATTTATTTTCTCTTTCAATCTCCTCAGTTACATCCTGATAATAATTAATAATAGATTTCTCATTACCCTGATCATCAAAATCACACAATATATAATTTCTTATATAATGAATATCACCCACACCATCTTTAATACGTAAAATAGTATTAGACTCAGGTGAAGAAGGAGAACATTTTTGATAAGCTTCATACCAATAATGCATATCTTCTTCTAGTACAAATTCAAAGAGAGTACCATGATAATCCTTATACTCATCAGAATCTAGTTTTAAGATATTAAAAACAGAAGAAGTCCAATTTAAACTTCCATCAGCATTAGTATAACTCATAGCAGTTTTACTAATTTTTTGAATATGCTCCAAATTATCTTTTAATCTTAAAGATTCTTTTAAAGCTGTTTTTAACTCTTTTAAATATAACTGTTCATCAGTCACATCACGATAAAAAGCTATATTTTCATTAAATTTATCACTATCCGGTTTTACCTTTAAATAACAATGTAAATACTTCAAATTTCCCTTAGCAGTATTGATTCTAATAATAAAATCAGTACTTTCCACTCTTCTAAGTTTATCATAATTTTCATTCAATATAGGTATATCCTCATCAACTATAAAATCCCAAGTAATATCCCTATGTAAATCATCCTCCAATGGTTCCCGTTCTATTATTTCATATAACTTAGAAGACCTAGTAATAGTATCATTAAAATGATAACTAATACCAGTATCACTAGCTGACTGAATTAACTCCAAATTCTCCTGAAAAAATAAAGCCTCCTCACTCTTCTTATCCCGTTCTCTTCTATTTACTTCTTGCTCTGTAATATCATTATGAATAGCCATAACAGCCGGCTTACCATCAAATATTATATAATCACCAGTTATACTAAAATAACGGAACAACTCATCATCCTTCTTAATCTCCAGAGGTAGAGAATAAGACCTTAACTTACCACTTATAATCTCATCAAGACCATCATATAACAAATTAAGAGATTCCTCAGGAATCAAACCAGAAAAACCTAATTTTTGACCAATAACATCATCCACATTATCATAACCATATAATTCAAGATATTTATCATTACACTTAACAACACAACCATCTTGAATAATAACTATAGCCGTAACATCATTATCAAAAAGTAAACCCTGCTCAATAGATAAAGCAGAATAATCTACAGTATCAGCACCAAGAACATAAACAAGCCCTTGAATTTTAGTAATTTTAGTAACAAACTTATTAAAAACTACACCATTATCATAAGCTTCCCCAATCAAATTTTGAGGTTCACCAGTTCTATAAACCTCCCAAACCTTTTCAAGTAACTTATTACCATAACTATCATCAAAAAAAACTTCAGAAACAAGAGCACCCCTAACATCATCCAAATCAAAAGAACAATTATCCAAAACCAAATTATTCAAAAAGGATAAATAAATCTTACCAGACTTTTCATCAGGATAATAGACAGCCACAGAATATTCTAAATTATTCAAAACCTCTTTAGTACCCTCTTCAATATCAGGAACATCCTTAATTTTTTTTAATTTACTAACATCAGATGCTTTATCAAAAACGAACTTATCTATTTCATTCAGATTCTCATCTAAAATAATTGTATACATTTTAATAACCTTTTTTACATTTTACTAATTCATCAACAATAGACATATTATGTTTTTTTTAATAAATAAAAGATACTTGATTTTACTAAAAATTTTTTTGAACTCTATTATACTTATATTCAAAACATTAAAACTAAGAAAAACCATATTACAAAACAAAATGATATATACCTCATTTAATCATTATTTTAATAAATAATAATCCATACCCCCAAAACAACCACCATAATAATTTAAAAAAAATAGAAAAATAATAAAAAGGATATGTTCTAAAAAGATTTAGTAAATAATTAAAAAATAGTAGATACTAACAAACAAAATTAATCCAAATAAAATAAAAGAGAATAATCTTCATAACATATCTTCAATATTAAATTCACCAATAGGTTCAATATCATATAATTTAATTATTTTTTTTCTTATACTAAATCTAGGTCTTCTTTTTTGTTGTTGTTGATCAATAAATGTTTCATTATTTTTATTATTTACAACAGTTTCATATATTAAATTATTAGGGATTAAATATACTTTAAAAGTACCATCATAATTTCCATCATTAAAAAAGTCCATAAAATAAAGTTCATCCCAAACAGAACCTGGACCAAATGAAGTTAATTCAGATTCAGCTCCTGCTGATTTTATTTGTATCCTTTTATAATTTTTAGGATTATAACAATCAAAAGAAGTATGTTCATCTTTGATATTTATACTATTTACTCTCCAACAATCAAAAAATATGCAAAATAAAATTTCAGATATCTCTGGAAAATTTACTTTTCTACAATTATATTCATTCAATTTTTTTGATAAATTTACCCACATATTATAAATACAATTTATTTCAGGAAGGTCATTTTGATCAAATATATCAACCTTAGCTCCATAACTGTTCCCATTTAAAATTAATGTCTCTTTCTTTGTTTTCATATTAATTAGATTTATGATTAAATATATAAATAAATATTTAAAAAGAAAATAAAGAAATTAAATAAGATTTTTTTCTATTTCATGTACAGCTTTTTCAATCCAATAACTTGCTAACGGAGGCACTGCTTCACCAATCTGAGCTCTCATCTCAGTAGATTTACCATTGAAAAGATAATCATCACTAAAAGTTTGTATTCTTGCTCTTTCACGATTAGTTAAACCTTGACGATCATAAGAATAATGATACCCCCCAGTACCACCACCACCATATGCAATTATTGTAGGAGAAGGTTTTAAAGGATGAATACGTCGATATATATTGCTCATTAGTCCTTTTACTTTCCATTGTGTATTTTCTACTGTTTTAAAATTATAATAAGGAGGTATATGATGCATACGTTCTATTATATTTTTATTTCTTCGAGGTAATGAATTAGAATTATCTAAATAAGATTGTTCTTCAACAGGTTTTAAATAATAATTTAATATTTTTAAAATCATTTCATGCTCTTTCATTGCATTATTAAATTCATCTAAATTAAAATTATTAATATTATTGATTTTACAATAATCATTAGTGATATCAAAAGTTAAATTATTATATTCATCTACCCACTGTTTTGCTATTTTATTGTCAATATTATTTGTTACATTTTCATATTGCTTAATAATAGTCTCATATTCTTCTTGTAGACTATTTAATGTATTCCCTTCAAAAGTTTCTAAAGGTGTCAAAGGATATTTTTCTAATAAAGAATTACTTAAATAATTATTTACAATTTTTTTAATTTGAATAATATCATCAATACACTCTTCTTTAACACCAATAATTATTAATCGTTTTCGTGATTGTGGAACACCAATATGACTTAAATCAATTACTTGATTAAAAATTAAATCATAACCTTCTTTAATAAAATCTTCTTGTATTGTTTTATATGCTAATCCTTTATTTGCAGATGCCATCCCTGGAACATTTTCAAAAACAAATATTTTAGGTTTTGTTGATTTTATAATCCTTAAATATTGTTGATACAATTTACCTCTTTTTACAGTAACCCCTGCTCGTTTATTATCTCCACGAAGTAAACTAAAATCTTGGCAAGGAGGTCCACCTATTAAAATATCTGTATCTGAATTAATTGTTAAATCATGCACATCACCACATATACTAATATTAGTCTCATTTTCATACTCACTTAATTTTATAAGTGGTATATTATAATGTTCACTATATGTTTGTAAATGTGTTTTTAAAATTTCATTTGAAGCAATTAAATTGTAATTATTAGAATTATGGAATCCCCAATCTAATCCTCCTGCCCCTGTAAAAAGTGATATTAAATTATTTTTCATACTTTTCCTCTAGTTTTAATTAATTCTTAACTTGGTTTATTTCCAAATATTTTTTCTTTTAATGCTGTTGAAATAAATGACTTTTCCATTAACCATGAAATAACAATATTTCTAACAACATCTGCATCGCTTCCTCCAAGTTCACCCTTAAATTTTTTAAGTAATTCATATTGCTCTGGTGTGAATTGTACTTGTATCCTTTTTACATCTTTACTCATAATATACTCCAATTATACTTTAATAATACTCATATAATAGTATTATATAATTCAAAATATATAAAATAATTAGTAAAAATAATAATAAAAAAATACAAAAAAAGTTAATTTTTTGTTAATTCAAATAACTTTGAAGGATTTGATTTGAATTGTAACTTATTAGCAGTAACTTTACCATTGTCTCCCCCTTTTCTTTGCATAGTAACTCCACCAATATTTAAATTACCATTTTTTGTTATAAATACATCATTTTTATCATAACAATTTATAACTGTTTCTATTGGTAATAAAATCCATTTTTTATTGTTTAATCTTTGCACTACAAGTAACCATTCTGCTTTATAATCACTTTGACCTTTAAAAATATCAGATAAAACAGCACGTTGATTATCTTTAAAAAAATCTAAAAATAACTTTTGTTCATTTGGTGTAAATTCATTAATATACATTCTTCGTGGGTCTTTAACTTCTTCTCTATATGGTTTAAGTTCACCTGAATAATATTTTAATAAAGTTTGAATATTATCAGGAACATTCCACAATTTAGCATAACTTTCTACCCATCTTTTATCGATTTGATTATATCCTTTTGTACCACTTACAAGTTTTATTTGAATATTTTCTGTCTTAGTTTCGTTATTTGAAGTTGTTATAGAAATTTGTACATCAGTTTTATATCCATAAATTGTTTTTGCTTTGACTTCTCTTATATCATCTGAATTATAACCCATTTTTTCAAGCCATTTTTGTGAGTCATAATCTGTTTGCCAATTGTCAAATTTTGTAACTATATCCTTCTCATTTTTCAAACCTGTTTTTGCAATATTTGACCCTTTATTAGTATCAATTATTTTAGAAATAGTACTTTTTTGAAGATTACTTGATTTTATACCTAGTATACTTCCATCATTTATAAGTTCCATTATTATATACTGTAATACATTTACTACTACACTATTACCAAATTGTTTATGAGCTTGATTTACTGAAGAATCATATTCAAATGAGTCTGGAAAACCCATAAGACGTGCTGTTTCTCTAGGGTGCAATTTTCTAATCTTTCCATTAATTAAGTATAAACCAGTTTTTGAACCAGTCCCCCCACTTGATGCTGAAAGTGTAATCGCATGTCCATTTGATAAATATACTCTATCACCTTGTCCACCTTTATTTATTATTCCAACTCTTACTGGCTTTTGAAATTTATGTTTAGAACATTCCTGAATTTTTTCTTCATCTAATTTAAATTCTTTATTTATCACAAAATCTTCAGCATCATTTAATAAAATATCATTAATTGTTATGTTAAAGACTTGTTCTTCTGGAAAATGAAATGTTTGATTATCAATATCTTTTCTTATGCATACAAAATAAATTCTACTTCTACTTTGAGCAACCCCATATTTATTTGAATTTAGAACTTTAGTATAAATATTATAATTTAAATTTTTTAGATGAGATACAATTGTTTTATAAGTATTTCCTTTATCATGTATTTTTAGGTTTCTTACATTTTCAAGTAGTATGACTTTTGGTTCATGATATTTTACAATTCGTACTATGTCAAAAAATAGTGTTCCTCTTGTATCTTGAAATCCTTTTTGTTTCCCTGAAATACTAAATGCTTGACATGGAAATCCTGCACAAAGTATATCATGTGCTGGTATATTCTCTGCTTGGACTTTTGTTATATCACCTTGTGGATTGTTTCCAAAGTTTTTTTGATATACTTTTGATGCATGTCGATCTATATCAATACTGTATATACATTTTGCTCCAAAGGATTCTAATGATAATCGAAATCCACCAATACCACAAAATAAATCTATAAAATTAATTTTATTTAGACTATTTTCATATTTTTTTGGAATTTCTATCATCTAACAATCTCCTTTTTGTTAAAAAATTATAAAATAAATGATACAGTATAGATTAAGTTTAATTATTATTTTATTATTATATATACTATCAATAATATTAAGTATTAACTCCAATAGAATATGATAAATATAATGTTACATGGAAAATAAACAGACATATATTCAATTATTTTAATACCTTTTGAAACTGTAATAATTATTTATTAAATTAATATTGTTTCTTATATAATTTCAATATATAATAATTTAAAAAAATAGCAAGACACAAATATTGAAAATAATAATCAGTAATAATTTAAAAAAAAGTAAAATTCATTTAACGCCGAGACTGGGATTTGAACCCAGGAGGAGATAACTCCACAGGATCTCAAGTCCTGCGCCTTACCTGGCTAGGCTATCTCGGCATATTCAAAATATGATAAAAATAGAAAAACTATTATCTATTATAACTATTTCTATGTTATAACATATATAGTTTTTTATCTATTTATGTTTTAAGTTCTATTTCAATACTTACATTATCTGGTACATTAACTTTCATAACTTGTCTCATAGCTCTTTCATCAGCTTCTATTCCAACAAGACGTTTATGAATTCTAAGTTCCCATTTTTCCCATGTAGCTTTACCTTCACCATCTGGTGCTTTTTTAGTTGGTACAACTAATTTTTTAGTAGGTAATGGAATAGGTCCTGATAAATCTACTCCAGTTCTTTCTGCGATTTTTTTAAGTTGATCACATACATCAGCTATTTTTTCTGGGTCTGTACCTGTTAATTTAATTCTAGCTTTATTCATTCAATTATGCTCCCTATAAATAATATTTGATTAACTATCCAAAAAATCCCTAACACAACATAATAAATCATATTCAACACAAAAGTAACTTCACATTTAATCTGAAAATGTTGGTAAACTAAAAAAATTCTTCGATGAGATTACTCAAATTAATGTTTAATTTTCATCAAAAAAAGTTTTTTTATAAGAGATTTTCTGTATTGATTTCTTCTTTAAAAAAAGATAAAAAGTAAGAAATTTAATTTATCTTACTTATTTTGCTTGAGTTATATCCATACAGATTCCTGCTGCAACAGTTTGACCCATATCACGAATAGCGAATCTTCCCATGTGAGGAATTTCTTTAATGTTTTCTATTACCATAGGTTTTGTTGGTTTAATTGTAACTATTGCTGCATCTCCTGTTTTAAGGAAGTCAGGGTTTTCTTCTTTAACTTGTCCAGTTGATGGGTCAAGTTTTTTGTCTAATTGTAAGAAAGTACATGCAACTTGTGCAGTGTGTGCGTGGAATACAGGTGTGTATCCAACGGTGATTACACCAGGGTGTTGTAATACAACAATTTGTGCTTTGAATTCTTTTGCAACTGAAGGTGGGTTTTTAGTGTCCCCAGCTACGTCTCCTCTTTTAACATCGTTTTTACCGATTCCTCTTACGTTGAATCCTACGTTGTCTCCAGGTTCTGCAATATCTAATTCTTCGTGGTGCATTTCGATTGATTTTACTTCACCAGTAACTCCTGCTGGTTCGAAGTCTATGTTGTCTGCTTTGTGTAAAATACCAGTTTCTACTCTTCCTACAGGTACTGTACCTACTCCAGTGATTGAGTATACATCTTGTATAGGTAATCTTAATGGTAAGGAAGTTGGTTTTTCTGGTGTTTTTAAGTTGTTTAATTCATCTACTAAGGATTTTCCTTTATACCATGCAGTATTTGGACTTTTTTCTGTGATGTTATCTCCTTCAAATGCAGATACTGGTATGAAAGGTACTTCATCAGGTTTGAATCCTACAGTTTTTATTAAATTAGATACTTGTTCTTTGAGTTCTTCGTATTTATCTTCAGAGTAATCAACAAGATCCATTTTGTTAATTGCAATAATTAATTGGTTAATACCAAGAGTTTTTGAAAGGAACACGTGTTCTTTTGTTTGTGGCATGATTCCGTCGTCAGCTGCTACTACGAGTACTCCTGCATCTGCTTGGGAAGCACCAGTGATCATGTTTTTAACGAAATCTCTGTGTCCTGGACAATCCACGATTGTGAATTCGTATTTTGGAGTTTCGAATTTTGCGTGAGCTAAATCGATGGTTACTCCTCTTTCTCTTTCTTCTCCGAGTTTATCCATAACAAATCTGAATTTGTTTTCTCCTTCAGCTAATTGCTGTTCTGCAATTGCACCTGCTTGTAATAAAAGGTGTCCTACTAAAGTTGATTTTCCGTGGTCTACGTGACCTATAAATGCTAAGTTTAAATGTTCTTTTGTTTTTGCCATTATATATCCTCCAAAATCAATAACATGTGCTGAATATAATTCATAAATCAAGGAACTATTTCTTTATGTTATTATTTTTTAATAGTTTGATTTATTAGTCGTGTTAGCAAGCCGATTGCTAGAATATTATTCTAGAGAACGTCCTCTAACGTATTTTGTAATGTAAGAAAATTTATAAGAGTAAGGAATATTCCTTAATTGGGATATATTACTCCCTTTTAAGTAGAACTTTCCTCATACTTCCTTATTACAAATTAATAATCTTAATGTATCAATCGTGCTAATTAAAGCTATTGACACTTTAATTCTATTTAATCTATGTTATAGTATATTATAAATATTGATGTAAAGTAGTATAAATACTTTACTAAAAATATTTTATATAACTATGTTTATCCTAAGTAATGGTCAGGACCATATGGTTCTGGGTTTAAACCTTTTCTTTCACGTATTTCTTTTACAATTTGTTTTTGTAATTCACGTGGTATTCTTTCAAATCCAGAGTTTTCAGTTGACCAGAGACAACGTCCTTCTGCTGCTGATCTTATATCTCCAGCAAATCCGAACATTTCTGCTACAGGTACTTTGGATTCAAGTGTGGACATATCTCCTTCTTGACCCATCTCTACGATTTGACCTCTTCTGTTTTGGATTTCACGTGTAGCTGCACCCATGTAGTCTTGAGGTACGTTAATGAATACTTTTTGCATTGGTTCCATTAATGTAGGTTGTGCTAACATTATTGCACCGTATACTGCTTTTCTTATAGCAGGTAATACTTGTGCTGGTCCTCTGTGTACTGCATCTTCGTGTATTTTTGCATCATTTAAACTTATTTTTACTCCCATTGCTTTCTCATCTGCTAATGGTCCGTCATCTAATGCACTTTCGAATCCTTCAAGTAATAATTCTTTGATCTCATCTAAGTATTGAATACCTCTTGTTTTGTTTACAAAGATACTGCTTTTGTATACATCCCATACTTTTTTAGCTTCGTCTTTAGGAAGTCCATAGTCTTGGAAGGTTTTTGCTGCTTCTTTACCTTTTACTCTTCCTTCTTCTATTGTTCCATCAGCTATTGCACCCATTAACTCATCAGATAATGGTTCTACATCTATATAGAATCTGTTATGTTTGTTAGGTGATTTACCTTCAACATTTGTTGCTGTACCAGCAATGGTTTCTCTGTATACTACAATAGGTTCGGAAGTTGTTACTTCTACACCTTTATCGTTTATTCTGTAGATAATAATTTCAAGGTGTAATTCACCCATACCAGCTACTAAGTGTTCACCAGTTTCTTCATTAATTTCTACTCTTATAGTTGGATCTTCTTTTCCTACTTGTCTTAATACTTCGATAAGTTTTGGAAGGTCTTTTGTATTTTTAGCTTCTACAGCTACAGTTACTACAGGTTCAGATATGTGTTCTAAACTTTCAAATGGTGCAATTTTGTGACCAGCATCAGTAATTGTTTCCCCTGCAATAGCACCTTTAGCTCCTGTAATTGCTACAATGTTTCCAGCTGGTACTGTATCAGTGTTGATTCTTTCTGGACCCATATATACACCTACTTGTTGAGCTCTTGCTTTTGACATTGAACCTACAAAGTAAATTTCTGATCCTTTTTCTATTGATCCACCGTATACACGTCCTGTTGCGATTTCACCTGCGTGTTTATCGATACTTACATCAGTAACCATTACTGCTAGTGGTGATTCATAATTAGTTTCGATCATACCTTGTCCTTCGACTGTTTCGATATCTCCAGACCAAATATTTGGTACCCTGTAAGCTTGTGCTATTCTTGGGCTAGGTAAATCTTTAACTACCATACCGAGTAATACTTCGTGGATTTTTACTTTTCCAGCTAATTCTTTTTGGTTATCTTCACGACAGTATTGGAAGATATCTTTAAAGGTAATATTTGTTTTTACCATTTCTGGTACATTGATAGCCCAGTTGTGGTATGCTGATCCAAATGCTACACTTCCATCTTCAACATTTACTTGCCATTTTTCTTTGAATTGTTCGGGTGCCATGTTTTTGATGAGTTTGTTTACTCCTGCTATGATTTTTACAAATCTTGCTTGTAATTCATCATCATCAAGTTTTAACTCATTTATAAGTCTATCTACTTTGTTTATGAAAAGTACTGGTCTTACATTTTCTTTTAATGCTTGTCTTAATACTGTTTCTGTTTGTGGCATAATACCTTCAACTGCACATACAACTACTACTGCACCATCTACAGCTCTCATTGCACGAGTTACGTCTCCACCAAAGTCAACGTGACCTGGGGTATCAATAAGGTTGATTAAGTATTCTTGACCTTCAAATTCGTGTACCATTGAAACGTTTGCTGCATCAATAGTAATTCCTCTTTCTTGTTCTTGTTCATCAAAATCAAGGAATCTTTGATCTCCGGCTAATTCTGTTGATATCATTCCTGCTCCTGCAAGAAGATTATCTGATAATGTTGTTTTACCGTGATCAATATGAGCTACAATACCTATGTTTCTTATGTAATCTGGCTCATACATCAATTTCTTAATTTTTGTTATCATTTGATCTCGTCGACTCATTAAATCACCTATATATTATAATTATGATATTAAATAATATTAATTTTTTTTAAAGTATCCTGTATAATAAAAAGTTATAGATAAAACAAGTTGTTTTTTATCATTATATTATACATGGATATTATGTCATTCTAATTACATCTTGTATTACAAGTTAAAACTAGAAATTTTGTTATAACTATCCAAAAAGTGGATAATATTATGAGAATTATATTTTATTTTACTTAATTCTAAAAAAAATATAAAAAAGAATGTAGAATTTAAAAGTTCAAGATCTAGTGTGCTGACCTTGCTACTCTTTCTTTTTCTTCTTTTTTCTGTACAGCAAAACTTCTGGAGTCTTCATTAGATGCTAATAATATTTCATCTGCAAGACATTCAGATGCTGATTTTTTGTTTTTAAATGCAGATTGCATTGCTCCACGAGTTAAAAATCCTAAGGATAAATCTACTCTTCTTTGTGGTGCTATATCTACAGCTATTTGGTATCCGATTCCACCGTATTTAATACGTGTAGTTTCTTCTCTAGGTGCTGTGTTTTCTACTGCTTTTACTAAAACTTGCACAGGGTTTTGTTTGGTTTTTTCATTGATTATTTCTAAAGCACCTTCCACGATGGCATATGCTTTATTTTTTTTACCACTGTTAATGTGAGTTCTCATGATTTTGTTCATAAGTCTTTCTACTAAGGACACTCGTGATTTTGCGAATTGTCTTTTTACGTGACGACCCATTGTATGTGGTACTACAATTTCATCAAGGCATATGTAGTTAACTAGTCCCATGTCTTCTACTGTTACCTCTGTTACGTCCCATTTATCGAATAATTTAAAGCTCATATTAATTAAATCTCCTTAAAAATTACCTTACTGGTTTCTCGATTTTTCCACTAACCATTTCAGATAGTGCAACATTGTTGACTTTTGTGACTTTCCATCTTACTCCAGGGATATCTCCCATAGACCTACCTGATGGTCCACCAATTCCTTCAATCATTACTTCATCGTGTTCATCGATAAAACCGATAGCATTGTCACCTGGTGCAAATGCTGTAAGTTGTTTTCCATTTTTAATTAATTGAACTCTTACACATTTTCTTATTGCAGAGTTAGGCTGTTTTGCTTCTATACCTACTTTTTCAATTACAATTCCTCTAGCTTGAGGTGATCCTTCTAGTGGATCTGCTTTAATATCTAATCCGAGGCTTTTCCTTTTGTATTCAGTATCTTTCCATCGGAAATTTTGTCTATTATCTTTTAATTTTTTTGCTGCGAATAATCCTGGCAAATTTATTCCTCCATTATACTTAATTTATATTTTCTATTCAAAGTAAAACTATACAAGTATATCATTTAACATAAGTTAATTGATTTTGTAATAGTCTTATCATTTAATTACATAAACTGTAAATAATTCATGTACTTTTCATTATAGTTTTTTTGTATTAACTGAGTTTTTTAAGAATTTAGAATGTGATCTATGAGTTTGAAATTACTCATAAGTTATTTGATAGAAAAATCAAATTCATCATTCTTAAATTTTAATCATAAAAATGGTTATTTTATGATGAGATTACTAATATCAAATTGTCTTTTAGCAAATTGTCTGGCTCGCTGAATGTTTTGACCGTTTTTGCCTATGGCATTACGTCTAGTTCTTGAGTCGACATCTAAGGTGGCGATTTTATCACCATTACTGTTAGTAGTAAAATTCACTGAATTTACTGTTGCAGATGATAATAAATTTTTTATAAATTCGCCTGGGTCGTCAGAGTGTTCTATGATTTCAACACTCTTATCGACTGATTTCTGCATCTTACCAATAGTACTACCACGTTTTCCTATTGCTAAGCCCATATCTCCTTTTTTTACCAAAAAAGTAACTTTATTATGTTCGTCATCTATAATACAGTCCTTAACCGTAGCCCCTGTTATACTTTCAAACAGACCTATATACCTGATTTCATTGGTTGTAAGTTTGACGGACATACTTATATTTACTCCTTGAGCTCTAATATATTAGAGTCTCCTGGTTCTTGAACAATTAAAGATGCTACTGTGAAAGGTTTACCACAGATAGATCCTAGTTCTACACTAGAACCATTGAATGTATATACTGGTATCTCTGATAATTTTGAGTATGTCTCAATATCTCCTTTTACATCTTTTGGACAATTAGCTGAAATTACAACTAGTTCTCCTTCTCCAAGCTCAACTGCTTGAATAGTTTTTCTTGATCCGAGTATAACCTTTCCAGTATCTACGGCTACTCGTATCGCTCTATCTATATCCATTTACTGCCTCCTATTTCTTTGGATCCATAACAACACCCACAGAACCTGTTCCATGAGGTATTGGTTGTCCAACTATAATATTCTCAATAATTCCTGTTAGATGGTCAACTTCTCCACGAATACTAGCGTTAAGTAAGTGTTTACCAGTTTCCTCAAATGCTGCACGAGCAAGTACACTTGATTTCTCACCACTAATACCATGTCTTCCGATAGATTTTACAACTCCATCAACTGACATCATATCAGCAACAAGCATAATATGTCTGATATCAACACTAAGTCCCTGTTCTTCCATAGTTGTTAATAACTCATGGATGATAGAATTACGTGCTGCTTCTATACCAAGAACTTTTTCAATTTCATAGATATCGTTTGTAGTTGTTCTAACTATGTCAACACCTTCAATTTTAAGTATTGCACCAAGATTAGATCCTTCTGTATGAACAACCCACTCGCTACCTTCACGACGGATAACAACTTTACCTATATTTTTAACACCACTAATCTGGAGATCTCTGACTTTATCTGCAAGTAATCTTAATTCTCGAATACCATGTTTAATTTTATCTTCATCTTTAGAAAATGTGGTTTCAAAACTCAGTAAGTTATTATTTATTTTTACTTGTTTAAAAGCTTTCTCTATAACTTCAATAATTTCTGAAATTTCAAGTCTTTTTTCACGGATGATATCTTCATCAAGTTCAGCTGTAATTTTACTATCTATATAACTAACATTGAAATTTTTAATTATATCATTTAAGGTAATTTTACCTATTCTGTTAGCTATTTTACGAATAAACTCCTCATCATCATTATATTCTTCTTCAAAATATATAGCCATTGTAGGAGTAGATATTTTCTTACGAGCATCTACTACCTCAATAAGACGAGGAAGACCGAGAGTTACGTTTAACTCTACTACCCCTGCATAGTGAAAAGTACGCATGGTCATCTGAGTACCAGGTTCACCTACAGATTGAGCAGCAATAGTACCTACAGCTTCTCCAGGTTCTACTTCTTCTCTTTCATAAGATTCTTTAACTTTTAAAACTAATTTTTTTAGTTCTTCATCAGTTAAATCATGACGTTCTGAAGCTTCAGATATTTCTTGAATTAATTTTATAGGGAAATAATCAGCTCCTGCTTCATTAACAATTGCTTGTACTTCTTCTGTATCCATATTTTACACTTCCCTATTTACTTGCTCCTTCTTCTTCAAGTCTCATTTCATTAATTAAACGATCAAGATCTGCAACTTTTCCATAATCACTTTTTGCTGGGTTAATTCCATCTTCCCCATATTTGAATTGAATTACAGTACCTCTGTTATTTCTTACACTACCATCGTCTCTTACACTTAAATCTTGAAGTGCGTTTACAAGACGTCTTTGCATGTAACCACTCTGTGCTGTACGGATAGCTGTATCTACCAGTCCTTCACGACCTCCCATAGCGTGGAAGAAAAATTCCAATGGGTCAAGTCCTTTTTTGTAACTACTATGTACAAATCCACTAGCTTTAGCACCTACATCTCCTTTACGGAAATGAGGGAGAGTACGTTGGTTATAACCCCTGTTAATACGTCCACCACGAACAGCCTGTTGACCTACACAAGTAGCAATCTGTGTTAAGTTAAGCATAGAACCACGAGCACCAGTAAGTGCCATGATTACTGCACTATTACTTACAGAGAAGTAACGTTCTGCAATAACACCAGTGTTATCCCTTGCTTCCCCTAACACTTGCATGATTTTCATCTCAAGTGTTTCACGGAGACTTCGTCCAGGTAATGCTTCAAGTTCATTATTACTGTAAGCATCAATAAGTTGTTCTACACGATCTTCTGATTTTTGTAGTAACTCATCAATTCTTTCTTTAGCTTCTTGTGGAATTTCTTCATCTGCAGTACTTGTTGTAAATCCTCTGATCATAACTCCACCATAAATAGCTAGTTTTGTTGAATGATCTAAGAATTTTCTTGCTTCACTTGGTCCATATTGTTTTACAATTGCATCAAGTATTTTACCACTGAATGATCCATATCCTTTTTCATCTACTACTCCTTGTTTAAGTTGACCATTGGATATAACTACATATGCGTCATATTCACAGTTTTCTTTTTTACACTCTTCACAATTTCTACAAATTTCTGCTCTGTATACTAAGTTTAAAGTATCAGGTAATAGTAAACTAAATATTTCTTTACCTGTCCAGTCACGACCTTTTGCTTCAGGTAATTCCATTTTAGAACGTTTAACTATTTCAAACATGTCATCTTCATGGAATACACTATTTCTATGAGTTAATAAATAAGCTCCAGATATATGATCGTGTATAGCTCCAATAATAGGACCACCGAAACGAGGTGATAATATATGTTCTTGTACTTTCATAATATTATTTGCTTCAGCACGACTTTCAGGTGTTTGGAATACGTGCATGTTCATTTCGTCCCCATCGAAATCTGCATTGTATGGAGGACATGCACATAAATGAAGTCTGAATGTTTTATATGGTAATACTCTTACTTCATGTGCCATCATAGACATACGGTGAAGTGAAGGCTGACGATTGAATAATACTATATCTCCATCAATAATATGACGTTCTACAATATAACCTGGTTCTAAGTTTTCCATTACTGTTTCTTTTGTTTCATCATATACTCTGATTTTACGTCCATCAGGTCTTATGATATAATTAGCTCCTGGATGTTTGTTTGATCCATTACTAATATATTCTTTCATTTTATCTATGTTCCATTCAGTTACATAGATTGGTACAGTAACTTCTTTAGCAATCATTTCAGGTACTCCAACTTCATTTATACTGATGTTAGGATCTGGTGAGATAACGGTACGTGCTGAAAAGTTCACACGTTTACCTGCTAAATTACTTCTGAACCGTCCTTCTTTACCTTTAAGTCTCTGTGCTAGAGTTTTTAATGGTCTTCCAGATCGATGTCTTGCTGGTGGTACTCCTGATGCTTCATTATCAAAGTATGTTGTAACGTGATATTGTAATAGTTCCCAAAGATCTTCTACAATCAGTTGTGGAGCTCCTGCTTCCATATTTTCTTTGAGCCTTTGATTTATACGTAATATATCCACTAGTTTGTGAGTTAAATCATCTTCAGATCTTTCTCCAGTTTCTAGTGTAATTGATGGTCTTACTGTTACAGGTGGTACTGGAAGTACTGTTAATACCATCCATTCAGGACGAGCTACTTTTTTATTTATACCTACATAAAGATAATCGTCTTCAGGTATATTTTCAAGTCTTTCACGTACTTCACTTGAGGTTAATTTATAGTTTCCTTCTACTATTGATATTGGTTTATCTATTTTAATTTCCTCTTGTTCTTCTCCACAAAATGGACATTTATCTTTTTTGGCTGCTAAATAAACTTGTTTTAATATTTTTGAAATATCTTCATCATGTTCTAGCCTTTCAGATATTTTAAATCCATATTCTCCTCGTTCAGTATCGTTTAATAAAACTTTACCACATTTACGACATGTTGATCTAAGTATTTTATGTATTGTATCTGCAAATCCTACATGAATTACTGGTCTTGCAAAGTTTATGTGACCGAAATGTCCTTGACAATCTCCACCTTTTGCTCCACATGTACGACATTTAAGTCCTGGATCTATTACTCCAAGTCTTGGATCCATTAAACCAGCTTCGATAGGATATCCATCTTCATCATAAGTATCTGGAGTTACAATTTTTGTAACTGACATTTTTCTTATGGTCTCTGGTGACATTAAACCAAAGTCTATAGCAGATATTTTTTTAATTATTCCTTTCAACTTATTAATCCTCCCTTATGATAATAAATTTCTATGCTTTATCAGCTAGTACTAGATTTGGAGATATACATAATGCTTTTAATTCATCTAGTAATAATTTGAATGCATATGATATTTCTACTGGGAATGTTTCTGTTTCACCACAGATTGCACAATAAGTTCTGTCTCTTATTTTATCTTTTACGGCTAGTCTTCCACATTTTCCACATACAATAGCTTCATATTTATCTGATTCATCAAGTAATCTTTCTTTAAGAGCAAGTGCAGCTCCGTGAGCTATTAAACAATCACGTTCCATCTCTCCGAACCTAAGTCCACCTTCTCTTGCTCTTCCTTCAGTAGGTTGACGTGTAAGTACCTGTACAGGTCCACGACTACGAGCATATACTTTATCTGAAGTCATATGGTGTAGTTTCTGATAGTAAGCTACTCCAACAAATATTTCTGCTTGGAATCTGTTACCAGTTATACCATTGTATAATTCTTCACGACCTGATGTTTCAAATCCATTTGAACGTAACATATCCATAATTTCTTCCTCAGGTACACCAGTAAATGGTGTTCCATCCATACGATGTCCTTCCATACATCCAGCTTTACCAGCAAGCATCTCAATAACCTGTCCAATTGACATCCTTGAAGGGATTGCGTGTGGATTGATTATTAAATCAGGACACATTCCATTTTCATTAAATGGCATGTTTTCTTGAGGTACAATAAGTCCAAGTACTCCTTTTTGACCGTGTCTTGATGCGAATTTATCACCATATTCTGGTTGTCTGTGATCTCGTACTCTTACTTTTGCAAGTTTACTACCTTCAACAGTTTCTGTTAACATTACAGTATCTACAATTCCATGTTCACCATGTCTTACTGTGACACTTGTTTCACGTCTACGTTCAGCAACTGTTCCAAATTCATCAACATCTTCTAAGAATCTTGGAGGAGATGTTTTACCTATTAATACATCTCCAGAACTAACTTGTACTTCTGGATTTATAAGTCCATCTTCATCTAAATGTTTATAAACTTCTTCAGATCTGTATCCTCTTACCATACTTTCAGGATATTCAAAGTGATCTTCTTGTCCACCAGGATATCTTCTTTCTGATGCTTCATATGATCTGAAAAATGATGATCTTCCAAGTCCACGTTCAAGTGCAGCTTTGTTCATAATAAGAGCATCTTCCATATTATACCCTTCATATGAAATAATTGCTACTACAAAGTTTTGACCAGATGGTCTTTTATCATATTCAGTTGATTCCATACTTTTTGTTTTTACAACAGGCATCTGTGGTTGATGTAAAAGATGAGCACGTGTATCCGTTCTTAAATTATAATTTGATACATATAATCCAAGAGCCTGTTTTGTCATACCTGCTTCCATAGTATTCCTTGGTGAGGAATTGTGGTTTGCATATGGAATAATTCCAGCACAAATTCCTAACATTGTAGATGGATCTATTTCTACGTGAGTATGTTCTGGTGTAATGTCATCTTCAAACATTGCAATGAATGCGTTTTCTTCTTCTTCAGCATCAATGTATTCAATGATTCCATCATGTATAAGATCAAACCATTTAAGTTCACCATTTTCTACTTTATCAATGATTTCATCAGTTAATTTAGATTCTCCATCTTCAACTATGATTACTGGTCTTCGAGCTCTTCCAGGATCTGTGAATATATAGATCTCATTGTTTTCATCATAGTATGTGATGTTTAATTCATGTGTTAACTCATTTGATCGTCTTTTTCTTTTTACTTCATCAACAAATGCTTCTGGTTCCTCAGTTGTTCCAATTAATTTACCATTTATATATACTTTAACTGTTGGCATTATTATTCTCCTTAATTAATCATTCATTTTCAAAGTTAGTGATCTAATGGTGTTATATAACTAGATGCTTTGATATCTTCTTCTATATCTTTTAAAGGATATCCTTCTGATGTTTTAGCTACTATTGCTAAGTTTTTTACAAGCCCACAGTTAGGTCCCTCAGGAGTTTCGTTTGGACATATTTTACCAAACTGTGTTGGGTGTAAATCACGAGCCTCAAAGTGAGGTTGACTTCTTGATAATGGTGATACTACACGTTTTAAATGTGATAATGTTCCCATATAACTAGTACGATCTAATAGCTGACTTACTCCAGCACGTCCACCTACCCAATTACCTGTAGCAATTGCATGTTTAATATTCTCTGTTATAACATCAGATCTTACTGCTTGTCTAACTGAAGGTTCTTTTCCTCTTGAAAGACTTCTTTCTAATTGATAAGTCATATCTCTTGTAAGACTTGTGAAAGCTACTCTGAATAAATCTTCCATTAAATCTCCAGATACTCTTAATCTTTTATTAGCATAGTGATCCTTATCGTGAGGTTCACGTTCACCATCAATAACTTGTAAAAGCATTTCAGTCATTTCAGCTAAGTATACAGCTTTTTCAATACGACTATCTGGTTCAGTTCCAACATGAGGTAAAAGATATCTATCAATTACATCTTCTGCTCTTTTGATTCTGTACTCTTCAGTCATACCTTTTGCTACTCGGTTACCAATATATTTAATTGCATCGTAACGAGTTGATATACCACTTGTTTGAATATCATCAATTAATAAAAATTGAGTATTAACGTTTTGAGACACACTATTAACAAGATCTACATCTTTCTCAAATCCTAATGCTCTTAATAGTATAACTAATGGTATTTCACCAGGTACATAAGGGAAAGAAATTCTAAGGAACACACCTTTTTTATGAGGTTTTCTGTATTCTAAAGTTATTCTAGCACGGAATCCACTTTTAATAGAAGTTACAACAGCACGTGCTCTTCTATCTGCCTTATCTTTTTCACTTTGTTCAAGGATAATTTTATTAGGTGCAATCTCTTCCATTGTTACAATTGCTCTTTCTGATCCATTGACAATGAAGTAACCTCCAGGGTCTTGAGGATCTTCCCCTACTTTTTCTAATTCTTCTCTATTTAATCCATAAAGATGGCATGCTTTTGATTTAAGCATAACAGGTAATTCACCTATGTATACTTTTTCCATTTCATATTCAGTTTCACCTTTAACTAAAGCCATATCTAAGTACATATGAGCAGAATAGTTAAGGTTTCTTAACCTAGCTTCAGCTGGTTCAATAATACTTTTAGATCCATCTGCTTCTTTTATAAATGGTTTAACTATCTCGACATCACCTGTCTTTATACTATACTCACCATGATCCAATGTAATTGGCTCGGTAATATCAACAATTTCTTGAATTTTGTTATCAAGAAAATCATTATATGACCTTATGTGGTGATCAACTATATTATATTCATCAAAGAATGAATCTACTAAACACCATGCGTTTCTTGTCATGTATCCATCTCCAAAAATATTTATTAAAAGCTTAAGATTTCTTTTAATAAATTAAAATTCTACATTCTATGTTTTCTAACCAAACTGTTAGCTGTACAATTAATAATACATTTATAATCAAAATTTATATAATTTGGGACATTAAATAACTTCCAATTTGATATATAATAAAAAGTAATTAAAAAATCATGCATTGCTTAATTATAAGTGATGATAATAAAAAAACAATACAAATTTTCAATAGAAAACTAACAACCTCCACAAAAATACCATTTCTGCTTCATCGACAATATAGTAAATAAACAAGTTAAGAAATAGACAAAATAAAGAATAGATAAAATAATCTCTAACAATATAGAAAGTGTAAGCTAAAAAACAAAATAAAATCTAAGTACAACCAAAATAATTGCCATACTTAACTAACTTACATTAAAATAATAAAAATACCATTACACTTAAAATGCAATAAAATAATTCTATTAATTATTTAAGAGATTAATATTCTTAAATTCCAAATTTATAATTTAATCCATCACTTATACCTGAATATCAATTACCCTATATGTCCCACTATTTATTTAGTAATGCAAAAAATTTTAATTAACATGTACTAATTAAATAAATCGTAAAATCATCAGATACTATTACAAATTTATTATTTACCAAATATTATATTCAAATTAAAATAATCATATAAACTACTAAATTATAAAATTACTCTGCAATAATTATTAATTTACTCTATAATTAATTTATTAATTAAATAAAACAGTCTACTAGCATGTACTAATAGAATATCTAAATTCAAGATATAACATATGAATTAACATATTTTTTATTTAATGTTCTAAAATTAATCCGTATATATTACATTTGAACTTTCTTATTTAAAAAGGTATACCTACTAAAAAGATACTTTTATATACTACTAGTTTCTTTTAAATACTAATCTTAAAAAATGTTTGAAAATAGATAATTTCAATAAAACTACAAAGTAATAATATTTATAAAACAATTATATGAAAATTAATTATAAAATAGTACATCATTTAAAACTTGATAACTCTAAAAAAATGATTATTAAATGATAAAATGAATCTCGAAGAATATTTAGAACAAATAAATGTATTTATCAATTCAGGTGTACTTTTCAAGACCAAGCTGGTATAACCATAGGTAATAATTCATTAATAGGCCATAGAGTAGTATTAGCTACATTGAACCATAATCAAAATCCATATAAAAGAGAAAATCATCATCCAAAACCTATCAGTATAGGTAACAATGTATGGATTGGTAGTGGAGCTATTATTGTATCTGGTGTAACAATTGGTGATGGTGCTATTGTAGCAGCTGGAGCTGTTATAACAAAAAATGTACCTGAAAAAAACTATTGTAGTAGGAGTTCCTGCAAAAATTATTCGAGAAATTGATTAATTTCTTGTAGGTTTCAATTCAAATTTCTATAAAAAAATTAAATAAAAAGGTTAATTAATATTTCTCAAGATGAATCCGAGACTTATCAAATTTATCAATGAACTTGTTTTCTGTTCCTTCTGCTGGATATCCCATTGCAATTAAATTAAATGGTCTTAATGTCTCATCAAGATGGAATATTTCACTGATTTTACTCATTTTATCTTCATCAGGTGCTACTCCTAACCATACTGCACCTAAACCTAAATTACATGCTTCAAGTAATAAATTTTCCACAGCAGCTGACATATCCTGTTGCCATACAGTAGGATAATGAACTCTTTCCATGTTTGCTACACCAACAATAGCTAATGTTGCAGTTTTTAATGGTTTTGCACTTGGAGAAATATCACTAAGTTTATCTATGGTTTCTTTATTTTTAACTATTATAAATTCCCAAGGTTCAGATCCCATTCTACTACCCGGGGCTTGCATTGCTGCTTTTAACATCTTTTCAATATCCTCTATAGATATGTCTTCATCTGTAAAACTTCTTATACTACGTCTATTGTTTATAATTGTATTAAAATCAGTCATTATATCACTTTTTTTCTTAAAATTTTATTTATTATACTACATATTATATTAAAACTAGAATATCTAAATTATCTAACAAATAATAAAAAGAATAGATTAATGCAACAATATCAAGAAAAATTGTGTAATAATAGAAATTATTTTTTCAGGAAAAAATGAAAAAAATAAACCGAACAGGTATTCTAGAACACTTATTCTATTTTAATTCTAATATTTTTAGATTTCAATATAATCCCAAAAATATACTAATTTAGTTAATTTATAAATTCAAATTAAATAATAATCAATATTCTTCTTAATAAATAATTTTTACTATATAAAAGAGCAATCTAAATAAAAAAAAGCAATTTAAATACATTTACTTAAATATTAACATCCAAAAATATTATTATCTGACAAAAATTAAATTATAAAAAATATTTAAACAAATATTTAAACATGATTTCTTATTATACACATTGAAATTTATTAAGAAATTAATTTATTTAAAAATAATTCATTTATTTTGAAATTTAAGTATTTAAAATAAACAGTGTATATGAAAAATAAAGCTTTTATAAAATAATATATTCAAAAAATAAATAAAAACAGGAAAACAAAATAATAAATAGAAAAAAATAAATAAAAAGGAGCTAAATCAATAATGACAAAAGAAAGCTGTATATTTATATCTAATAATGAAGGAAAATGCTGTTTTATAAAAAAAGAAGAAGTATTTGATGTAGCAATACTACAACCAGTATTAAATAAAAATACAAAACCAAAAATTGAAGAAGAATTAAATAAAAATAACCAAATTAGTTTCAAATCTAAATATTATACAGGACAATGGTATGATGCAGATGATACTACTTTAACATAAATTATTTAAACAATGAGCCCTACTGATGAAGATGAAATTAAAGAGTTTTTAATGGAAAATAATCTAAATGATAAAACAGAAATAGTTGAAGAAAACCTAGGAGTTTCATTTCAAACTTGGATAAATAACCGAAGAAATAAAAACTAATTCTATTTTTAAATTTTTTTGTAATTATTAAATTAATAACCCAAATTATCATTATTATAAGTTATAAGTTCTACAAGTATAAGTTTTTACAAAGATATAATATAAATAGACTAAAAAGTTATCATTCAGTATTAAATCTAAACTTGGAAAAAGTCCAACTATACTCAATGCATCAAAAGCAACAAATTTTATTATAAAAATATATTCAGAAGAAAAATATATAAAAAAATTAAATAATATAAATAAGACGAATGAAAAACGATGACTAAAACACAAGATCAATAAACTTGTTTCTATGAACCATAATAATCAAATAAAAATAGAATTCTATAAAATAAATGGAGAGATTTTTAATTATAATCTCGATTTAATTGATAGTAACCTGCCCATTATAATTTATTACATGTTAATAGATTATTATAGTCATGAAAATTTATCAAGCATAGACACTTTAACAGAACATGTAACTTACAACAATCCATTAAACTTAAAAGAAGATGAAAAATTATTTTATAAACATAAAATACTTGAATTATTAAAGGCCTTTACATTAGGAATGTTACCTACAACCAAATGGGATGGAAAATATACATTAGACGGTGGGTATGATACTAATTAAAACAAATGGAGAAATAATATGTTATCATAGATATTATGATGAAATATCATTAGATAATTTTCTTTATAAAAATACTCGATTTGAAACAGGTAGTACAAATAGATATGAAATAGGTTCTATTATACCATCAAGTCAAGAAAATGAATATTATATGAATTTAAATTTACATATAGATTAAAATAATATTTATTCTTATCTTTCATTAATTTAGCTAACATATATGGGCATTGTTTAGAATCTTGCTGATGAAGTGTTTGTGAGTTTTTTGATTATTTGTTGTCGTTTTTATTTTTTTTGTAGTGT
>CAYNSJ010000007.1:0-48985 GCA_964399835.1 uncultured Methanobacteriaceae archaeon
ATAATTAATAAGAAAATCAATTATAATTTATCAGCAAGATTCTAGACTGTGCCATTAAATAAATTTTATTAAATAAATGTAGTATATCTTTCTAATAAATTAGAAATTGACATTCATTTTAATCATTTTAATTAAAATATTTGATTATGTTAAGGGGGTGTCGAACTTCAAAAATAATAATATAATATTAATAATTTTAATGGCTATGCTAGTGTTAATGTCTTTAAGTTTAACAAGTGCAACAGCAATAAATCAAACGAATACATTAGAAATACAGTCTAATAATACAGTATCTACTTCAAATGTAGTCATTAAAAATAATTGTTCTGATTCAAACACTCAAAATTCTATGATTAAAAATAATTCTGTAACAATTACAAATAAATTAAAAACAAGTGATGTGGCGACAACAAATAAAGAAATATCTGTTGAAAATAATAATAAAAGTCTAGTAAGTAATTATACTACAAAAAAATCACAATCATCAATCTTTGATCAAAAAGAAGTAGTAGATACCAATAGTAGTGAAGAAAAAAGTTCTAAAACGAATGTTATCAATAATAATGAAATTATATACAATAACTCTTATGGAACTATTAAATCAAGTACAAATGATGTAAATATATATGTGGTTAGTTCAACTACGGAGTATTATAATAAAATTGATGAATTAAAAATGTCTACTGCTGATTCTAGTTCATATACTATATTATTAACTACAGGGACATATGATTTAGATAAAACAACTACATGGAGTTCTAATGCTACATTAATAATCAAAGGAGAAAAAGGAACAGTATTAACAAGTTCTACAGGTATAGTGTTATTTAATACGAATAATCTTTCATTATATTCATTAAATATAAATAAAGATAATTATCAAAAAAATTCCATAATTATCAACAAAGGGGAAGATAGTACTTTATACATTGAAAATTGTACTTTTACAAATAATGTAGTAGGCACTAATTGTGCAATAATTCTTAATTATGGTACGTTAATTATTAAGAATTCTACATTTGAAAATAATTCAGGTTATGTTGGAACAGTATATAATAATAAAAATATATATGTAACAGAATCTACATTTAAGAATAACTATGCATCTTATGGAGGAGCTATATATCTAAGTGCTAATACTAATATTGTAAATATAAAGTACTCTAATTTCTTTGGAAATTACTGTGGTTCTAGTGGTGGAGTTATCTGTTCTCTTGGTACTACAGATTTAACAATAAATAACTGTAATTTTATAAATAATTATTGTATTGATGGAAGTGGTGGAGTAATAATAGTAAATGGTAATAAGAATGTAACTTTGAATAATTGTAATTTTAGAAATAACCATGCAAATTATGGTGGAGTTATTTACTTAAGTACAGGTAATAACAATTTAAATGTAAATAATTCTAATTTCATTGAAAATTACTGTAAATCAAATGGTGGTGCTATATGTTCATTAGGTACAACATCATTAAATGTATTTAATAGTATTTTTGCAAATAATTA
The DNA here is from genome assembly GCA_964399835.1 of uncultured Methanobacteriaceae archaeon. GTDB lineage: Archaea > Methanobacteriota > Methanobacteria > Methanobacteriales > Methanobacteriaceae > Methanosphaera. The sequence goes on from CAYNSJ010000007.1 coordinate 1,510, forward strand.
CTGTAATTCAACTGGTGGAGCAATAATAAGTAATAATAAAAATGTTGGTATTACTAATTGTAGTTTTATAAGTAATTCTGCAAGTAATGGTGGATCTGTATATTTAACAAATACTGTTGATAGTGTAAGTATAAGTTATTCCAAGTTCACTGAAAATAATGGTATTTTAAGTGGTGGAGCTATAAATTCTTTAGGTAATGTATATTTAAACATAAATAATTGTAACTTTACAAGTAATTACTGTAGTAAAGGTAGTGGGGGAGTGATAGTAGCTAATAATAGAAATATAAATATTACTATCTGTAACTTCACAGATAATTATGCAAATTATGGAGGAGCTTTATATTTAAGTAATAATACTAATGTTGTAAATGTAATTTATTCCAATTTTACTAATAATTATGCTAATTATAGTGGTGGAAGTATATGTTCTTTAGGTATTACCTCTTTAAACTTTACTAGATGTAATTTTGTAAATAATGCTTGTAATGCAAGTGGAGGAGCAATAATAGTTAATAATATTAAAAATGTAATATTGGATAATTCTAATTTCATAAATAATTGTGCAAATTATGGAGGAGCTATATATACTTCAGATACTACAAGTTCATTAATACTCAATTCAGGATTATACTATAAAAACTATGCTAGAAGTAGTGGTGGTGTAATATTCACATCATCAAACAGTATAAATATTAAATCAGTATCTTTTATACATAATAACTGTAATGTAAGTGGTGGAGCAATATATGCTAATTCAATAAATTTATTTGGAAATATTGTTCAATGTACTTTTAAATATGATGAAGCTAATTATGGTGGTGCAATTTATTTAGGTCGGGATACAGATAATATCCAAGTAATATCTTCTGTATTCTATAAAAATTATGCTAGTATTAATGGTGGATCTTTATATTTATTATCTAATGGGACTGTATTATTAAATGCTTCTACATTTGTGTTAAATCATGCAAATAGTGCTGGAGGAGCAATATGGGATCAAGCAACAGAATTAACTATTTACAAAGGTAATATAAAATATAACTATGCTATGTATGGAGGAGCTGTTTACTTAGGAAGTAATGATAATACTGTAAATATGAATTCAGCATTATTCTATAAAAATTATGCAACTGTTAGTGGTGGGGCATTATTTATAATTAATAATCATAATGTAACACTTTACTCAACATTTGTTCTTAATTACTGTATTGGTGGTAATGGTGGAGCATTATGGCTTCAATCATCAAATTTAACCGTAAAAGGTACATTTAAATATAATTATGCTAAAAATGGGGGAGCAGTATATTTAGGTAGTAATACTAATGCAATAAGTATATTCTCAACACTATTCCAAAAAAATTATGCAAGTAATGATGGAGGAGCTTTATGTATAAATTCAAATAATACAGTAAATTTAAACTCAAATACATTTATTAATAATTATTGTACTGATGTAAATTCATCTGGTGGAGCAATATTTATTGATTTAGCTAAAGTTTATTTAAAAGGTAACTTAAAATATAATTATGCATATAATGGTGGTGCAATTTACTTAAGTGCTAATACAAGAGATATAACAATCATTTCAACATTGTTCCAAAAAAATTATGCTATAAATGATGGTGGTGGATTAGTTTCAACTACTAGTAGTTCTATAACAATGATATCAGATACATTTACTCAAAATTATTGTAATAATGAAAATAATACTAAAGCAGGTGGTGGAGCATTATGGTTAGGAAATAACTATGCAAAAGTATCCTGTAATAACTGTAAATTTTATTATAACTATGCATGGACAAATGGTGGTGCAATAGATGCAAATGGACTAGAATCATCATTAACTAATAGAATATTTACATTTACAAATTGTTTATTTAAATCAAACTATTGTATTGATGGAAGTGGTGGAGCAGTATTATTAGTTGGAGTTAGTAACTTTACTCAATGTACATTCAATGGAAATTATAATTATAGAATAAATGGTGTAGGAAATGATAGTGTTGCTGCTCATGATCTAAAAATTGGTGGGGCTATGTTATTATTTGGATCTATGAATATTAAAAATTCTATATTTTATAATAACTATGGTGAAGATAGTGGTGCTTTAGCAATAGCTGCAGTAAATTCAGCTGATTACACCTCTTATATTACAGAATGTAATTTCACGGGTAATCGTGCAAAAGTGTTTAGTGGTGGAGCATTTGTAACTACATCAAATGTTATAATGAAATATTCAAATTTCACTAACAATTATGCAAACTTAAGTGGTGGAGCATTTGTTGTATCTGATGGGGGAGATCTTAAAATATATAAATGTAACTTTACAAATAATACTGCAAACAACAGTTCTGGTGGAGTAGCTGATGTATATTATAATTCAAATTTATATATGGAATCATCTATATTAGATCATAATAAAGCAGGAATTGCTAGTGGTGCTGTAACATTACATAGTGGATCTGTAAAAATAGTTGGATGTATAATAAGTAATAATTATGCAACTATGCAAGGTGGAGCTATAGCTTCAAATGGAGCATTATCTATATCCAACTCAGTAATAATCAATAATTCTGCAAATGAGCAAGGTGGAGCAATAGAAATAAATCAAGGAACATTCTATTCAAATAACAATACTTATGAATCAAATACATTATGTAATAAAAATTTAACAAATGGGGCTGGAACTGCAATATATGTACATAATTCAACAGGTATTACTATTACAAACAATAAATTCATAAATAATGTAGCAAAATATTCTGGTAAAGTAGAACTTATACAACTATTCAATGTAGCAACTAAAACAATTACGGGAAATGTATATACGGGAAATGCATTACCTGTGACTATAACAACATCAGCATACCTTAAAAGAGCAGGTGGAACAGTAGTATTTAATGCAACAATCAATTTAAAAAATCCTGGATTTTATGGATTATCTAGTGTAGTTAAATCAGGAACAGTTCAATATATACATTCAACTAATCCTGTTGTTGACTTAACAGTGTATATGGCTAGTATGAGTAATAGCATAGCTAAAAAATCTTATACTTTGCCGTCTATAGTAGTCAGTGGAACATATTATGTTAAAGTTATATATTCAGACTCTTCAAATAACTATGGATCATTAAATGCTACATCTCGATTGATAATATATTAAGATAGTATTATGGATTAAATAGTTAATCTTCTTATTTTTATTTTTTTATAATAATTTTTTTTCTTATTTTATTAATGTTGGTAAATAAATATCATTCTTATTTCTTTTTAAAAAATATTATAAAATGTTTTTAATAGTATCTTGAATAATTGTATAATATAGTCAGAATCACATTATACTATAAAAATTATTAGGAAGTTGATAAAATGGAATTAGATAATAAAATATTAATTATAATATTTTTTATAATTACTTTGACTTCTCTAATAGTAATAACAGATAATCAAAGTAATCAAATAATACAAAATAACAGTAATACTTTAAATTTAATTGGTACAAATAATTATCAACAAAATATATTCACAGATCTTAAAGATAACACAATTAATAAATATATAAAAAATTACACAGTCTATTCATATGGAGATTATGATAGAACGATAAATATAATAAATAATGACATGTTAGATCCAGTAGTAATAATCAATATGAAAAAAGGAGTGTATATTTTTAACAATACTACAAAATCAGATCATATTTCTTCTTTAATAATAAATGGAGAAAATGGAACTATTATATCTAGTCAAAATAATATTTCCCTATTTAATAATACACAGAATTTACAATTAAATTCATTAACAATTAAAAATGTTAAATTAGATAATAATCAATCTTTAATCTTAAATAAAGGTTCTTTATCAGTAGATAATTGTCTGATTTATAATAATACCGTATCAAATAAAGGTATCTTACTTAATAGGGGTGAATTGGATATTGAAAAATCACAATTTATATCAAATAACGCAAATAAAGGTGGGGTTATATATAATAATAAAAATATTTGGATAACTAATTCAGAATTTATAAATAATCATGCTTCATTAGGTGGTGTATTGTATTTAGATACGTTATCTGATAAAGTAAATTTAGATTTATCATCATTTTCTAATAATAATTGTATTTATGATGGTGGTACAATATACTCTTTAAGTCCAAATACGATTAATATCAATTATTGTAATTTTACAGAAAATAATTGTAAAGAAGGTAGAGGTGGAGCAATATGGATTCATTTCAATACAACAAATTTAAATGTTGATAATTCAATATTTAATGGTAATTATGGTTGGAATTCTGGTGGAGCAATATCTGCTAATAGTGCACTTTCAACAATAACTTCACGAAATTTTGTGTTTAATAATACTGTTTTCAATAGTAACTATTGTATCAATGGTAGTGGTGGTGCAATGTTGTTGTATGGTAATAATAAAATTGATAATTGTAGTTTTACAAATAATTATAATATTAGAAAAGGTGGTTCAGGTAATGATCGTAATGCAACAGATAGTAATGGTATTGATTTAAAAGTAGGTGGTGCTATATTAGGAAATGGGCCTACCTCTTATAATAATTGTATATTTTACAATAATAAAGGTGAAGATTCTGGTGCAGTGTCTATGATATCCTATGAAACTAATGTTACCAATTGTACGTTTAATAATAATAAAGCTGAAGGATTTAGTGGTGGAGCATTCGTAACAACTTCTGTTGCAATTATTCGTGATTCTTTATTTACAAATAATTATGCTAATTATAGTGGTGGTGCTTTAGTATCTTCAACAACAACAGGAGATTTATATATTTATAACAGTACAATTAAGAATAATACTGCAATTCGTGATGGGGGAGCAGTAGATGTATATAATGATTCTAATTTACATATTAGTGGATCAAATTTAGATAACAATCATGCAAATAATAGTGGTGGTGTAGTTTCAGTATACAGTGGGCATGTAAAAATAGATAATAGTACTTTTAATAAAAATACTGCAAAAAGTGGTGGTGTTATAGCATCAGGAGGTAATATTATCATTTCGAATTCGCAATGTACTGATAATTATGGGGATTCAAATGGTATAATACAAATAAATAAAGGAAATCTTACATTGACTAATATAATGTTTAAGAATACTCAAAATAATAACACTACAAATTCTTCTGTGATATATTTAAATACTACAGAACAACTTAAAATTAGTAATATGGTTGTAGATACTTCTTCATATTATAAAATAGATAATTTACAATTAGAAAATATTAAAAATAAACAATTGTAACTTTATTAAAAATAAATATCAATAATAAATTACTTGATGTAGATGTAATAATATATTTATTTAATTATCTTATAATCTTTTATTAAAATTAATAATTTATATAAATAAAAGTAAGTTAGATTAAAATTATAATGTAAATTACATCTATTCTTCTTATTTTTTCATATTAAATTTATTGAATAAACTCTATAACTGATGTTAAAAAAATAATAAAAAAAGAATGTTGAATCAGAATTGATTCATAAAACGGTTATCCAAGGAGATTACTTACTCCAGCATAAGATATTAACTGATTAAATTTATCAGCAGGTACTACTTTTATATTTCCTTGAGCATATTGCTCAGAAATAGTTTTAACTAAAGCTGCTTTTTTATTATGACTTTGTGTTGCATTTTTAATACCATCAGCTAGTCCTGAAACAGCATCACCACGAGTTGCACCATAATTACTTTGATCTTCTCGTAAAAATGTTATTGAACTACCATTTACAAGTTGTCCATCAGAATATACTGGACCAACTGAATTAACCATAGCATCAATAGCAGTTGGTGTTACAACAACAACTATATCTGTTGACATGTTTGTATTATATTTTACAATTTGTTGAGCAATTTTAGTACCATTTTCTAAATTACTACTCCAAAGTGAATCATGTAAATACCAATGATCTACACCTTGTGCTTTAAGATCTGCAGGTGGATCCAAAGAAGGATCTGTTAAACCACCGGGATAAACTGGCGTAACATTGCCCATGTTTCCATTATTCATATTAATAACAAAAGCCATATCTACTGATCCTATACCGGGTCTATTTTCACTAGGATCACTACATAAAACTAATATGTTATGTTCTCCTTGGAAACTTGCTTTTCCTTGTTCGTAATTAATTAAAAAATAGATACCTATTATTGCTATAATAGCAATTAAAACTATTAAAATAATTTTCTTTTTAGATACCATATTATTTTACCTTCAGTATTATCATTATTAAAGTCTAGAAATTAGTCTAGAAATTTAGATTATATTATTTTATGTATTAACATAGTAATAGTATTATGTTTTTTTTCTATTATTAAATAATCAACTTATTTTATTTTCGTTTTAAATATCTTAATTATAATTAATTTATACCTTAATAAAATATTAAAATAAATTATATGATACTTTTTTAATCAATGAATAAGAAAGATAGTAATAATATATTGTTATAGGAGAATATGTTTTGAAGATACCAGGAAGGATAAGGCAAACTAAAGAATTTAATAAGTTACGTATTATGAAACATCGTGTGACTGACTCTAAAAATAGATATAAAGATAAATTAATAGTTCATGTTAATGAAAGATTTAGGGAAAAAAGAAAATTATCTAGACAAGAGAAAAAAGAGTTAGATAAAAAAATAAATAAATGTAATAATCAACAAGAAATACCTGAGTTTAATTCAAGTAGTCCTTTAGTTTCAATTATAATAGTAAATCGTAATGGTAAACATCATTTAAAAAGATTATTAGGATCAATAAAAGACATGACATCTTATCCTAATTATGAAATTATAATTGTGGATAATGCATCTACAGATAAATCAAAAGAGGTTATAAAAAGTCATAGTGAATTACCTATAACATTAATTGAAAATGATAAAAATCAAACATTTTCCTATGCAAATAACCAAGCAGTTGAAATATCTAATGGTGAATACTTGTTATTTTTAAATAATGATATTAAACCACTTAAAGGTTGGTTAAATCATTTAATGAAAACAATATTGTCTAATGAAAAAGTAGGAGCTGTTGGTGCAAAATTAATATATCCTGATTGTTCAAAATCAGATTTAAATAAAGAAAAATCATACATGTTACAACATACAGGAATAATTTTTAAAGAAAAAGATGGATATATAAAGCCACATAATCGTGATAACGGTATTGAATATGATGATATACAAAATAATGATACAGAAGAGGAAATAATAGCAGTTACTGCTGCAACATTACTTATTCAAAAAAATAAATATGATGAAGTCGGTGGATTTGATAATGAATATGTATATGGCTATGAAGATGTTGATTTATGTCTAAAATTATATAAAAAAGGCTATAAAAATATCTATAATCCAAAAGCAACATTATATCACTATGAATTTGGTACACAAGAAAAAAATAATAGGGCGGAAATTAGAGATAGACGATTAAATAATCAAAGGATTTTTATCAATCGATGGAATTATTGGTTAAAAAATAAATTATTCGAAGATAAAATCGAAAATAAACAAATATTTACAGATAAACCTTTAACAATTGCATTTGTAGTAACACAAGCTGATGAAGATACCACAGCAGGTGACTATTTCACAGCATTAACATTAGCAAATAAATTAGAAAAATTTGGATGGAATATAAAATATCTAGCACAACATAAAAAGAAAAATGAACGTAATTGGTATTATGTTGATGAAGAGATAGATGTATTAATATCTTTACTTGATCGATATGATTTAAGTAAAGTAGAATGTGATAATGGATTATTAATTAAAATTGCTTGGCTTAGGAATTGGTTTGAACGATGGACTGATCATCCTTACTTTAATAAATATGATATAATATTAGCTAGTAGTAATAAAGCATGTGAACGTATTAAATATAAAACAGGAAAAAATGCTATATTATATCCATTAGCTACAGATCCTGTAATGTTCAATGATAATATTAATCCTAATAATGAGTTTATATGTGATTATTGTTTTACTGGAAGTTATTGGGATGCACCACGTGAAATCATTGATTGTTTAGCTCCTGAAGAATTATCTTATAAATTTAATCTTTATGGTACTAATTGGAATAAAATAGATAAACTAAAAGATTATTGTAAAGGATTTATTTCTTATGATGTTATACCTGAAATATATGCATCTACTAAAATTGTATTGGATGATGCTAATCATGTTACTCGTAGGTTCGGTTCTGTAAATAGTAGAGTATTTGATACTATAGCATCTAATAAACTTATTATTACAAATGGATCTATAGGTAATGATGAATTATTTAATGGTGAAATACCAGAATATCATAGTAAAGATGAGTTAAAAGAAATATTAACTTATTACTTAGAAAATCCTGATGAAATGGAAGAAAAAATTAATAAACTTAAAACAATAGTATTTAAAGATCACACGTATAAACAAAGAGCAGATAAGCTCAAAGAAATACTTCAAGAATATGTATCTAAACCAAAAATTGCTATTAAAATACCAGTCCCTTCATGGAAAGAGATTTATAAATGGGGTGATTATTATATAGCTGAAGGTTTGCAAGAAGGGTTTAATAAAAGAGGTTTTGATGTAAAAATTCAAGTATTACCTGAATGGGATGATAGAACTGATAGTATAGTTGATACAGTATTGGTCATAAGAGGTTTAAGTAAGTATACTCCTAAAGTACAACATACTAATATATTATGGAATATTTCACATCCTGATGAAGTGACATTGGATGAGTATGAAGAATATGATAAAGTTTATATTGCATCAAATAAATGGACTAAGTATATTAATAATAAAACTGAAGTTGATGTAGAATGTATGTTGCAGTGTACAAATCCTAATAGATTTTTCCCAGATTATAAATCAAATTATAAACATGAATTATTATTTGTTGGAAACTCACGAAAAGTTTATCGTCAAATACTTAAAGATTTGTTACCAACACAACATGATTTAGCAGTATATGGGGCTGATTGGGAAGGTATAATTGATAGTAAATATATAATCTCAGATCATTTATCAAATAAAAATGTGAGATATGCATATTCTTCATGTGATATATTATTAAATGATCATTGGAAAGATATGAAAGAAAAAGGATTTATATCTAATAGAATCTTTGATGGAATAGCTTGTGGGGCATGTATTATCTCAGATGATATAGTTGGATTAAATGAAGTATTTCCTGATATAGTTTTAACTTATAAAACATCAGATGAACTTAAACAATTAATTGAAGAAAATATTAATCATAAATCAAAAATAGATCCTGATATAATAAAGGGACATACTTATTTAGATCGTGTAGATCAAATACTTAATTATATAAATTAACGCTCAATTATCCTTTATTTTTATTTTTTTATTCTTTTTTACTTTCTTATTTTATTAAAAAAATTATAGAAACATATAAAAAACTTATTTAATAAATAAAAAATATAGTAATTACTCTTTTGATATTTTATTAATAAAATATTTTATGAAGACTTAATAACAATCAAATTTTTATTATTTTAGTTAGATTTAAAAGAAATAATAACTTGTTGTTTTTCTGAAAGAGTATTAAAATGGTATTTAAATATAATAATTACTAAATTATTAATATTTTAAAGAATATTTGATTAGTAATTAAGAGGTAGATGGTTTAATGGTAAATCTGAGAATAAAAAGATTTATGAGTAATTTTGATAAATATAAATCATTACTCAGTGAATTAATAAGAAGAGATATTAAAATTAAATATCGACGATCTATATTAGGAATTCTCTGGAGTTTCCTTGATCCATTATTTTATATGGTTGTATTAACTGTAGTATTTTCAACGTTGTTTCATCGTATACCTAATTACCCAGTATATTATTTAATAGGAATGTTAGCCTATATGTTCTTTGCAGGGGGATCTACCTATGCAATGGGATCAATGATTGGTATGTCTGGTATATGGAAATCGATATATGTTCCTAAATATTTATATGTGTTGTCTGCAGTATTATCCAATTTCGTAACATATTTATTATCTTTAATTGTACTATTTGCAATAATGTTGATTTTAAAGGTACCATTTACAGTATATATATTGCTTGCACCTTTACCGATATTAGCTCTGATAATACAGACAATCGGTGTAGGACTTATAGTAGCAACATTGAACGTGTTCTTTAGAGATATAGAACATTTATATAGTGTATTTACAATGATATTGATGTATGGAACACCTATATTTTATCCACCAGATATCATGCCAGCAGCATTTAGATTTGTACAAACATATAATCCATTATTCAATGTAATTGATTGTTTAAGAAGCTGTTTCATGTATGGACGGATTTTTAATCTTCAATCATTATTATTTGCATTCGTATCTGGATTTGTGTTGTTGATAATTGGATTAATACTATTTTATAAATATCAAGATAGGTTTATATTATACGTATAAAGTAGTAAATGGAGAAAGAACTTTAATATAAGAATAGACTAGGTGAATTATTAAATGTCTGATGATGTAGTAGTAGATGTAGAAGATGTCTGCATGGAATTTAATTTGAGTCAAGAAAAGACAGATAATTTAAAAGAATATGTTATAAAAGCAATTAAGAGGGAACTCAGATTTCAATCTTTTTGGGCTTTAAAACATGTATCTTTTAAAATACATCAAGGTGAAAAGGTAGGATTTGTTGGATTAAATGGTGCTGGAAAAAGTACTTTGTTACGAATTATAGCTGGAGTAATGAAACCAACAAGAGGTTCTGTGAAAATTCATGGTAACATGGCTCCTTTATTAGCCTTAGGTTCTGGATTTGATCAAAATTATACTGGAAAAGAAAATATTTTTTTAAATGGTGCAATATTAGGTCATTCAAAATCTTTTATGAATAAGAAATGTGATGAGATAATTGAATTTTCTGAATTAGGGGAATTTATCGATGTACCTGTTAAAAATTATTCTTCTGGTATGAAATCACGACTTGCATTTGCAATTGCAACATCTGTAAATCCAGATATTTTAATATTAGATGAAGTATTATCTGTAGGAGATATCTCTTTTCAGAAAAAATCTAAAAAGAAAATGAATAGTATGATGCAAGGTGATGTAACATTACTTTTCGTTTCTCACGCTGTAGGTCAAGTACGTGAATTATGTGATAAGGCTATCTGGATAAATAAAGGTAATGTTGTCGCAGTAGGTGAAGTTAATGAAGTATGTGATAAATATGAATCATATGTAAGATCTTTACCAATTTAAATTGGTTTAGATTTTTTTTATTAACTCATAAATTTTTTTTTAATAAATTTTCTTTCTTAAATTAAACAAACTATTTTTCAAACATTGTAATATAAAATTAATATTATAATTAACATAAATTAATAATAGAAATATCATCCTTTTTAATTTATATAATTCAGGTGAATTAAGTGACAACTAAAGCAACAATAGTTATACCTAATTACAATAATAGAAATTTATTAGAAGAATTACTTAATTCATTGAAAACCTCAAGCATCTCCTATAATATTATTATAATTGATAATGCTTCAAAAGATGATAGCATAAATTTTATTAGAAAATATTATCCAGAAATAAAGTTAATAGAAAATAAAAAAAATATGGGTTTTGCATATGCTGTTAACCAAGGAATTAAATTTACAAACACTCAATATGTTATATTACTCAATAATGATACTGTAGTTGATAAGAATACAATTAATGAACTTATAACTACAATAGAACGATCTAAAGATATTTTTTCAGCATCAGCTAAAATGATTCAATATTCTAATAAAAATTTGATAGATGATGCAGGTGATGAATATACATTATTAGGTTGGAGCAAAAAAAATGGATTTAATCATAGTATAACGGAATATGGTAATGATAAAGAAGTATTCAGTGCATGTGCCGGAGCAGCGATTTATAAAACAGAATTATTTAAAGAGATAGGTCTTTTTGATGAAAAGTTTGTAAGTTATGTGGAAGATATGGATTTGAGTTTTAGATCTCGATTATGTGGATATAAATCATATTACTCAAGTAATGCAATAGTATACCATCATGGAAGTGCAACTACAGGATCACAATACAATCCATTCAAAATTAGGATATCTGCAAGAAATAATATTTATTTGATATATAAGAATATGCCTTTGTGGATGAAAATAATAAATATACTATTTTTAACAATAGGATTTATAGTTAAATATTTATTTTTTGTAAAGAAGGGATATGGGAAATATTACAAAAAGGGTGTATTTGAAGGAATAAAAACAAGAAAAAATCTCACTAAAACAAAACGGTCTTCAACAATAAATTATTTAAAAATAGAATGGTTAATGATTAAAAACACTTTTAAATATCCTTTTTAAATGAGGTAGGGCTATGGATATATCTATAATAATAGTAAATTACTGTACATATGATTTAACAAAACAAACAACACAATCAGTTATTAATACAGTATATAATTTAACATATGAAATAATAATAGTAGATAATGCTTCGTCTGATGATAGTTTAAAAAGATTAAAACATGATTTTAAGGATAATTCAACAGTAAAATTTATTGCTAATGATAAAAATGCAGGGTTTGCTGTAGCAAATAATCTAGCATTAAAAAAATCAGAAGGAGATTATATTTTATTATTAAATAGTGATGTTATAGTTAAAAAAGATACTATTAATGACTGTTTAAAATATTTAAAATCGGATAAATCAATTGGGATGTTAGGATGTAAAGTGAGTTTACCTAATGGAAAGTTAGATAAAGCTTGTCGTAGATCTTTTCCGACATTTGAAGTATCTTTCTATAGGATGGTGGGGTTATCTAAATTATTCCCTAATAGTCCTAAGTTTAATCAGTATAATTTATCTTACCTAAATGATAATGGAGTATATGAAGTTGATTGTATTGTAGGTGCTTTCATGTTACTTCCTAAAGATTTAATATTATCCTGTGGGGGACTTGATGAATCTTATTTTATGTATGGTGAAGATATAGAATTGTGCTATCAAATAAAAGAACAGGGATATAAAGTAGTATATTATGGAAAACAAGAGATAATTCATTATAAAGGTGCAAGTGGTTCTAATAAATATTTACTTTATGAATTTCATAATTCTATGCAAATATTTTATGATAAACATTATAAAAGTGTAAATAATTTTATTGTAAATTATATAACTTATTTTGGTATATGGGGATTATATTATATTAAATCTTTAAAGTTTTTATTTAAATAATAAATTATTTTTTGATTGATTTGGGTTAAAATAATATTAAATAAAATATAAATGTATATAATATAAAAACTTTGACATTGTCGATATTATTTTTAAATAGTCTTTCAATTAGTTATTTAAACATTAAAAACTATAATGAAAGAGGAAATACTTCGGTGAGTTTACATATAATAATTTATGGATATAATTGATAGATCTTTGATTTATAACTATTAAAGATAATAATAGTTTTTTGGTACTATTCAAATGTTTTAAGAGGAAGTATAACTCTATTGATCTAGAATAGTTAATAATGTTGATAATAGTTTTAGTAATTTAATTGAATAAGTTAATAAAATAATATAATCTAGATATAAATAAATTTGAAGGATCCTCACAGAGTTATACTATCTAGAATAATACAAAAGAAAGATTAAAATAATGATTCGGAAAGTATTATATTTAAGTTAATCATATAATAACGAAACTCCAAAGAGTTTAAAGAGAATCATCTAGTTAATTATTATAATAAGTAAAATTCACTTTTGTATTATAATTTAAGTTATTTTAATTTAATTAAACAAGAATTATATGGTTAATTTATATTAAATATGTTAAAGTAAGAAAAAGGGGTGGTACTATTACTTCAAATGATTTAGAATCAGTATTAGATGAACTTGAATCTGATAATTCTCAATTGAAAGATGAAATAGCAGTACTTAAAAGCAAATTAAATAGTATGAAAGGATTATCTAATGAAAACGATATTATTGAATTGCAGAATAAATATTTAAAATATGTTGAAAATTATGAAAAGTTAAAAGTAGATACCAATTATAACAAATTTAATAAAGCATATTCTGAAAAACAAATAGCACTAAAAGATGAAGAAATTAATGAAAAAAATGAAGAATTGAATTATTTAAAAAATATTAATGAGAATTTATTGTCAGATTTATATACGAAAATCACTTTAATTAATAAATCAATTAATAATAAACAACCTACTCAAAGAATTATAACAGAATTAAAAAGTGTTGCTAAAAATTTTGATGTTAATTCATTTGAACTTTCAGAAGATATTACTAAGCAAATTAATTCTGTTATCATAGATAATAGAAAAATTGAAGCAGATCACACATTACAGTTAAACTCTATCAATAATAATATTAATTATCATTCAGGCCTTATTGATTCAAAAATAAACAATTTATTAAACGAGATTAATTCATTATCTTTACAAGTTAGTCAGATGTCTACACTTTTAGATAGTTTATCTAAAGATATTAATGGATTAATAGTTAACCAAAACTTAAAAATAGATGCTATTAAAAAGGATAATGAAATATATAGAAATAGTCAAAATATTAAATCTAATGTGGAATTTGATTTAATCTATAATTTAATAAATAATCAAAATTTGATGAATGCTTATTATTCTGGAAACTACAGGACATTTAAACAAAAGTTAATATCAAAAATACCTTCCATTTTTATTTTAAAACGATTTAAACAAACAGGTTTTAAAAATGCATTAAAAACCATTAAAGGATATAAGGCAATTAAAAAGAATAATTTATTTGATATTCCATTTTATCTTAAAAATAATCCAGATCTTGTATATGGTGGTCATGATCCTTTATTAGATTATATTTATAGAGGAGAAAAGAGTGGTGAATTTCCAAATAAAAATTTTGATCCAAAATATTTTAGATCACAACATAAAGACATGCCTGAGAAGTTGAATGCATTAGTATATTATGCATTATATAATCAAAATCGAAATTGGAAAATTAAATTAGATAATAATAAAAAAATAAAAAAAGATGATTATTCATTTAATTATGAACTTATAAAAAATTCTGGATTATTTGATTCTGAATGGTACTTAAAAACATATGGTGATGTAAAGAAATTGAATATAAATCCAATAGAACATTACATTAAACATGGTTATAAAGAAGGAAGAGAACCTAATAAATATTTTAATACAAAAATTTATACTAAACAACATTTTGAAATAAAAGACACAAATGAAATCCCCTTAATACATTTCATACTATCCCAAAATGGAGGTAAATAGTTACATGTTTAATTATAATCAGTTATCTTTTGATGAAGAAAGAGAACTTATAAACGATTCTGGTCTTTTTGATAAGGATTGGTATCTTGATACATATAAAGATGTTGCTAATAGTAAAATAGATCCTTTAGATCATTTTATTACAGTTGGTTGGGAAGAGGGTCGTAATCCTTCAAAAGATTTTAATACTATTTGGTACACTGAACAAAACTCTTCTATTAAAACATCACACTTAAATCCATTAATTCATTATATTAAGATAGGAAAATCTAATAATTATCCAATAAATCCTAAAATGAAAAATGAATTTCTATTTGAAAAAAATAAAAGAATCATAAATGAGTCCGGTCTTTTTGATAAGGATTGGTATCTTGATACATATAAAGATGTTGCTAATAGTAAAATAGATCCTTTAGATCATTTTGTTGCTATTGGTTGGGAAGAGGGTCGTAATCCTTCTGAAGATTTTGATACTATATGGTACATTGAACAAAATCCAAGTATTAAAACAACACGTATGAACCCTATTGTTCATTATTTATCTATAGGTAAATTTGAAGGGGCTATTACACATCCCAAATATAAAGAAGGATATAAAGATATAGAAACGATTAAAACGGAAATAGAATTAATTAAAAATTCAGGTCTTTTTGATAAAGAGTGGTATCTTAATGCATATGGTGATGTTTCAAGTAGTGATGTTAATCCTATTTTTCATTATGTAACTATTGGTTGGAAAGAAGGTCGTAATCCTTCTGAAGATTTTGATACTAAGTGGTATATTGAAAATAATTTATCTGATAAAGATAAAAATACTAATCCTTTGATTCATTATATAATTACTGGAATAACTGATAAACTACCAATAAATTCATTTTATGCTTCTGAAGATTATGAAAATCAATATAAAATATTGAATGAATCTGATTTATTTGATGCAGAGTATTATATTAAAAATAATGCTCCTTTTGCTTTAGGTATGGATCCTATAAATCATTACCTCCAAAAAGGTGCAAAAGAAGGATATAATCCAAGTAAATACTTTGATACTAATTGGTATATTAATACTTATAATGATGTAAAAAATTCTGGATTAAATCCTTTAATTCATTATATAACTGATGGAAAAATAGAAAATAGATTGATTAGAAGAGTATCGTTATATAAAGATTATCCTTGTAAGGAAGGTATAGCTAAAAAATATAAAATTATACATGATTCTTCTTTATTTGATGAAAAATGGTATATTACACAATATTCTCCCAAAAAAGATATGGATCCTATACTACATTATATCAAATGGGGTGCTGATGAAGGGTTAGATCCAAATCCATTTTTTTCATCTAATAAATACTATAAAACTTATCCTGATGTTAAAAGAGCTGGATTGAATCCACTTATTCATTATATAAATAATGGGATGGCTGAAGGTAGAAATGGATTTATTTCAGATAAATTATCTAATAATATTGAGAATAAGTATTCTTTTTTACAATCTAAACAAATAATAAAAGCTCTTGATAAACCTGTTAGTATTATAATACCTATATATAATGCATATGAGGAAACAAAAAAATGTATAACTAGTGTTCTTAATAATACACATATAAAATATGAATTAATATTAATAAATGATTGTAGTCCTGATAAAAGAATTGATAAACTATTAAATGAATTGAAAAATATTGTAAATGTTACAGTAATAAACAATGAAATAAATTTAGGTTTTATCAAAAATGTAAATAAAGGTATTAAATATACAAATAATGATGTTGTTTTATTAAATAGTGACACTGTAGTAACACCTAAATGGTTATCAAAACTTGTTACAGCAGCATATACTAATAATAGGATTGGTACAGTAACCCCTTTTACTAATTCATCTGATATTTCAATAGAAGAGTTAGCACCAAACACTAAATTAGATACATTATATGATAACTCTAGTAAAATGGAAAAATTATCTGTAAATGGAAATATTGAGGCTCCTACAGGTAATGGATTTTGTATTTATGTTAAACGAGATACTATTGATGATGTAGGCTATTTTGATGAAACTTTTGGTAAAGGATATGGTGAGGAAACTGACTTTACAACTCGTGCAAAAAATAAAGGTTGGAAAAATATAAGATGTGACTCTGTATTTGTATATCATAGAAGACATGCTTCTTTTAAAAAAGAAAATACTGAACTTATTAAAAAGAACAACATGAAAATACTTAAAAGGAGATATCCAACAATATTCAAGGAGTGGGATGATTTTGTAAAATCAGATACCTTAAAAGAATCAGTTAATAATTTAACAACTAATCTACCTAAATGTAATTATAAAAAACGGTTATTATATATAACAACATTTAAAAATAGCATACTTGAGATTGATGATGATTTTAAGAGTGTAGATCCATTTTATGATACATATATTCTTCAAATGAATAAAGAAATTTTAGTATTATATAAGAAAGTTAAGGATGAAATTTCCATAATAAACAGTTGGGATGTTTTAGAAACATCAAATACAGAAGAATCTGGAAGATATGATATTTTCATTAAATTGTTTTTTAACATATTAAATAATTTAAAAATAGATGTTTTTTTAATACCATATCGTTGTAATTTTTATCATCCTAGATTTAGAATGCAATCAGTATTTATAAAATTAGCACCACTACTTGAGATTCCTGCTGTATATACAGATACTTGTGTTAATGAGGATATAAATAATGAAATTGAAGAATTAATAAATCCTAAAAAATCATTTGAAAACATAGTAATAGAAAAAAAGGAAAATATAGATTTTAATAAGAAACGTCTTGTAGTATACACAGCTGTAACTGGTGATTACGATGTTGTTCAAGTACCAAATTATATAAATGATAATGTAGATTATATATGTTTTACTGATAATCCACATCTTAAATCAAATTTTTGGGAAATACGTATGATGGATAAAGATTTAGATCTTGATCCAATAAGAAAAGCACGATATTATAAGATAATGCCTCATAAATATCTTAGTGATTATGATTATTCTCTTTGGATAGATGCTTGTACTCAAATTGATAATGATATAACTGAATTTATTAATAAGTATTCTCATAACAATAAAATATTTTCTATGAAACATGATATACGTGATTGTATATATGATGAAGCAGAAGTTTGTATCGAGAAAAAGCTAGATGATGAAGAAATAATGGCTAAACAAGTGGAAGGATATCGAAAAGAAGGGTATCCTGAACATAATGGTCTAATTGCTAGTGGTGTTATTTTTAGAGATCATAATGATCCTAAAGTAAAATATGTTATGGAAAAATGGTGTGAAGAGGTAGTTAATAAAAGTAGACGTGATCAATTAAGTTTTAATTATGTTTGTTGGAAATATGATCTTCAATTTGATGTCTGTGGACTATTCTATTTCAATAATGAATACTATTTACGTCATGAGCATAAAAAAGATAACAATCTTAGATTAAGATTATCTGGAGAAAATGTTAATGATATCTGTGATACACTAAATGAAAAAGTAACAATAATTATACCTATATACAATGCATTTGAACAAGTAAAATCTTGTATTGAAAGTGTACTTAGAAATACTAGTGTTAGTTATAGGTTACTTCTTATCAATGATTGTAGCTCTGATGTACGTATGAAACCTTATCTTGATAAAATGGAGGAAGAATATGGGCAAATAACTGTAATTCACAATAAAGAAAATCAAGGATTTGTAAAAAATGTAAATATTGGATTTAGTCATACTGATACTGATGTGGTTTTACTAAATAGTGATACTATAGTGACTCCTAAATGGCTTACTAAATTAGTCATAGCAGCATATAGTAAAAAAAATATAGGAACAGTTACTCCATTGTCTAATAATGCAGGAGCATTTAGTGTACCAGTTATAGAAGTTAAAAATGAAGTTGATCCAAGATTAGGTGTGGATGGAACTGCTAATATCATTGAAAAAACAGTAGCTAATCGAAACATTAGTGTACCTACAGGTAATGGATTTTGTATGTATATTAAAAGAGAAACAATATATTCTGTAGGTTTTTTTGATCCTAGTTTTGGTAAAGGTTATGGTGAAGAAAATGATTTCTGTATGAGAGCTATGGATCATGGCTGGAAAAATATAATTGATGAATCTACGTATATTTATCATGATCATAGTGCCTCTTTTGGAACAGCTAAAGTTGATTTAATGAAAAAGAATAGGGCATTTTTAGATGTTAAACATCCTTCTTATACTCAAAAAGTACGTGATTTTGTTAAATCAATTGATTATGATATGATTAGGGATGATATAAGTCGTACACTTAATTGTGATGATAAATTTAGATTCAATGAGAAAAGGATTTTGTATGTAATACATAAAGGTAGTGGTGGAGCATTACATACTGCAACTGATATTATATCTAATTTAGATACATCATATGATTGTTATATTTTAACATCTGATACAAATACTATGAATTTATTACATTATTCCGATATTAAAGAAGATTTTGAAACAGAAGTTGATGCAGATTCTGAATTTAGAAATAAATTAACATTAGTTTCAACATGGAAGCTTCAATCAGAATTCAATATAAATAAAGAGTTTATACCGGAATATAAGTATATCTATCTAAACATATTAGCAACTCTTAAAATTGATATAGTACATATTCATCATTTAATAAATCATTCTTTTGATTTACCATATGTAGCTAATAGTATGGGTATACCTATTATTTTCTCATTACATGATCTTTATTATATCTGTCCAGCACATGAGTTACTAGATGAACATAATAAGTATTGTGAAGGTAAATGTACTCCTGTAATTTATGATGGAGAAAATATGGATCAATGTAATATTACTATTGATAACTTAAAAGCACCTGTATTAAAATCATTTGTACCTGAATGGAGAAATAGAGTTCGAAAAATGTTTGAAAAATGTTCTTGCTTTATATCAAGTTCAAAATATCCAATAGAGTTATATACTTCCATATATCCAGAACTCAAATCAAAACCATTTAAATATATTGAACATGGAAGAGATCTTAAAACACCAAATGGATTATCTGATATAATAACAGTACCTTCAGAGGATAAACCAATTAAAATATTATTCCCTGGACATATAAGTGTTCATAAAGGTGGACAATTAATTAATGATATTAAAAAATTAGATAAAGATAATAAATTAGATATACACTTTATAGGGGCATTATTTGGATCATTACATCTAGAAGAATGTGGTACATACCATGGATATTATGATAGAAGTAATTTTAAAGATGAAGTTGAAAAAATTAAACCTTCATTTATAGGTATATTTTCAATTTGTCCTGAAACGTATTGTCATACATTAACAGAGGCTCTTAGTTGTGGTGTTCCAGTCATAACTCTTGATATTGGTGCTACAGGTGAACGTATAAAAAGAGATGGTGGGGGTTGGTTTATCAATAATGATCCTAAACAAGCCTATGAAAAAATATTAGAACTAGCGGGAGATACTAAAGAATATTTAAAAGTTGCAAATAGTATTTCTAATATTGAATTTAAGACAATTCATAAAATGAGTAAAGAATATGAAAATATTTATAATAACTTGTTAAAGTGTAGTTGGAATGTAAATTCTGAAGATGTAAATATTAACAATGAATTATTAAAACAAGAACTTTATGAATTAAAGAGTAATCTGTCAAATAAAGAGTCATGTATACCTATAGATATTATAAATAATGATATTCAACAAAAATTAGAAGAAGAAAATATTAAATTAAATGAAGCTAATGATAATTTAAAGATTTTAGAAAATGAAAATAATCAAAAAGATGAATATATTATCAAATTGAATGAGGAACAAATGGATGTATCAGTACTACTTCAAAAGTATGAAACTCTTAAATCACAAAAAGAACATTTAGAATCATTACTTGATAAAAGTAGGAAATATGAATCAAATCTTAAAAGAGTAATAACTAATCTTGAAAATGCTGAGAATAATAAATAAAATAAATAGTTTAATTAAATATTATTTTAACAATGATTAAACTTATAAAAGTAATATTGTGGTGTGGATTTTGAATAATGAAAAATTAAAAGAAGAATATGATTTAATAAAAAAATCAGGTTTATTTAATACGTCATGGTATACTGAACGGTATCTAAATATTTCAGATGAAGATATTGATCCATTAATACATTTTGTTGAAACTGGATGGAAAGAAGGAAAAAATCCACATCCTGATTTTGATATTGATTGGTATGCTAGTCATAATGTGGATAAGAAAGAAAAAATCAATCCATTAATTCATTATATAAAATACGGACAAGAAAAAAATTTAAAGACAAAGAATATTTTTAGTGAAGATAATACAGATTATTCTAAAGATGAATATAACCGAATTGATGACTCTGGTTTTTTTTATCCAAATTGGTACAAAAAAGAGTATTTGACTGATAAATTTGTTCCAGATTTATTAGATCACTATCTAAAAATAGGTTATAAAAAAGGATATAATCCTAATCCAAATTTCGATATTATGTGGTATACTAAACAGCATAAAGATATTGAAAGATTGGATATTAATCCTTTGTTACATTATGTTGATATAGGATCAAAAAAAGGTTATGAAACAAAACCATTAACCTATGAAGTAGAAGATTATGCAACTTTTAAAGAAGATTATGATATTATAAAATCTTCAGGCTTGTTTGATGATGAATGGTTTGTTAAAAATAATCCTAATATTAAATCTACTAATGATGAACCAATTGTATACTATTTGTTACATGAAAAAGAATGTGAACCCATAAAAGATTTTAATAGTAAATGGTACTATGAAAATAATCATCTTGAAAATAATATAAATCCATTAATCCATTATATTACAGTAGGACAAGAAAAAGGACTACAAACATTATCTAATGAAGAATTAGCTAGTAAAAAATTACAAGATGACTATGATATTATCAAAGAATCTAAATTATTTGATGATAAATGGTATTTAACTAAATATAATATTCCAAAAGATTATGATCCATTATATCATTATGTTAAAGAGGGTTACAAAGAAAATAATCCTTATAGTGGTTTTAATACAAAATATTATATTCAAGAACACCCTAATTTATTAAAAGATAATATAAATCCATTAGTAAGTTATATAAAAGAAGGAATCAATGAAGGATATCCTACTCAACTTTTAAAAGATGATAGTAAAAGATATAAATTATATTTAAAGGATTATTCTACAGTTAAAGAATCTGAGTTATATGATGAAAAATGGTATGTTTCTAGTTATCCTGATCTTAAAGTAGTATCTGATCCTTTGAAACATTTTTTATTATCTGGTTGGAAGGAAAAACGAAATCCTGGTCCTGATTTTGATACTGCTTGGTATATTGATCAAAATCCTGAATTAAAAGATATGCATATTAATCCATTAATATATCATATTAATATCGGACAATACAAAAACAATAAAACATCAGATTACTTAAAAAATTATGAAGATGTTAAAGAATCTGGGTTATTTGATAAGGAGTGGTATGTTTCTAGTTATCCTGATCTTAAAGTAGTATCTGATCCTTTGAAACATTTTTTATTATCTGGTTGGAAGGAAAAACGAAATCCTGGTCCTGATTTTGATACTGCTTGGTATATTGATCAAAATCCTGAATTAAAAGATATGCATATTAATCCATTAATATACCATATTAATATCGGACAATACAAAAACAATGAAACATCTCCAAATATTTCAAAAAATAATCAAGAATTCCAAAAAATACAGGAGTCATATAAAGAAGAGTATGATATTATAAAATCTTCAGGTTTGTTTGATGAAAAATGGTATGTTGATAAATATCTTGATTATAACAGTATGATTGATCCAGTATATCATTATATTAAAATTGGTTGGAAAAAATTCTTTGATCCTTTCCATGGTTTTAATAGTTCTGAATATTTAGAATCTAATAGAGAAATAGAAAAATATCAAATTAATCCATTAATTCACTATATAATGTTTAAAAAAGATGACAGTATTAATGTTGATTCTAATTTGAATAAGAAAGTAATTATTGAAGAAACGTATAATGATGTTGATCCTGAAGATTACGTTTTAGTACAAGATTCTGAATATTTTGATAAAAACTATTATTTAAAAGCTAATCTTTTAAGTAGTAATACTGATGCAATAAAACATTATATTACAATAGGATATAAAAAAGGATATAATCCAAGTAAGAAATTTGATAATAATTGGTATATTAAACATTATCTTAAAAATAATTCTGATATAAATCCACTTATAGATTTCATTAAATCTGGTGAAACTAAAAATATTCGAAGTGTATCTACTTTAACTAATAATTTTGTTGATGAAAAAGAAGTTAAACTTTACACGGATTATATGATTATTCATGATTCTAACCTTTTTAATGAAAAATGGTACAAAACAGAATATAATTTAGATGAAAATATAGACAGTATACTTCATTATCTTGAATTTGGTACGTTTGAAGGTTATGATCCAAGTGCTATGTTTTCAACTAATAAATATTATGAAAATAATTTAGATGTTAAAAAAGCTAATATTAATCCATTAGCTCATTATATTAAAACATATGATACGGAACATAGATTATCTTTTGTGTCTGATAAAATATTAAAGAATTATCCTACTAATTTGGATATGAACCTGCCTATAAAAAATATTTTAGATGCATTGAATAAAGAAGTTACTATTATATTACCTATACATGATTCTTATGTTGATACATGTAATTGTATTAAAGGTATATTAGAAAATACAACATTGAAATATAATTTAATATTAATTAAGGAAGGTAATGTAGATAAACGAATGGATTCTTTATTAAGACAATTGGGTAAGCTAGAAAATGTAAAAATTGTTTATATTAAAGTAAAATCTAAAGATCGTGTTTTAGAAATAATTACTTCTACAAAAACTGATGTAGTACTACTTAAAAATAATGTAATTTTAACACCTAATTGGTTATCTAAATTAATAATTGCAGCATATTCTGAAGAAAATGTTGGTATGGTAAATCCTATACTAAATACAGATTTATCTATAAAAGAATTACAGGATAATGATTTACAGGATATATATAATAATTCATATAAAATAAGAAAACAATCTGAAATTAAAAAAATATATTCTAAAACCGTAAATACTGCTTGTGTTTTTGTTAAAAAAGAAGCAATAACTGATATTAATTTTATCAAAAATGAAAATGATTTAAATTATTTAAGATTCATAAATCAAAGCACTTGGAAAAATTTATTGGATTATTCTACATTTGTATATCAAAATGATGATAAGCTATTAAAACAGAAAAAAAATCAATTATCTATAACTTCAGAGTATATTAACAGTAAAGATTTAAAATACATTAAAAAATCAATTAATGAAGTATTGAAAAATTCCAAAATGAATAACTTATTGTATGTTACAAAAGAGAATAATCAGAAATTATTACTTAATAAAAAGTTTAATGAAATAAGAGGCGAATATACTTCGTATATATTAAGTATGGATGATAATAGGTTTACATTATGGTTGAATGAGGGTAAATACAATAGTATAATTACAAAAATTCAATTTAATGATTATACTAATGAAGATGATTTATTGAAAATATGTTTCAATTTATTTAATTCATTTAATTTAGATGTTATATTAGTATCGGAAGAATCAGAATTATATAATGTTAATTATTTAGCTTATTCAACACTTATTGCTCTTATTCCTTACTTCGAAATAAAGGAAGTATATACAAATACTAAAACTATCGCTTCATTAAATAATAAGTTAAATCCTGATGATTCTATTAAAACAGTAATAAACAATAAATTATCTAAAATAAACTTTAATCATAAAAAATTAGTAGTTTATACAGCAGTTACAAATAATCAAAGTAAAATAGATCCTCCTTGTTATATAAATGATAATGTGGATTATGTTTGTTTTACAGATAATCCAAATATTAAATCCAATTTTTGGCAAATAAGATTAATGGATGAAAATTTAAAACTTGATTCTATAAGAAAAGTATCACATTATAAAATATTAGCTCATAACTATTTGAAAGAATATGATTATTCCTTATGGATAGATCCAGATTATACTATTGAAAATGATATAATCCATTTCATTAATAATTATTTCAATAATAATTGTCTATTATGTGTAGCAGAAGATTATAATACTTCAATTTATTATAAATCTAGGAAATTAATAGAAAAAGATGAGAATAGTAGAATAGATATTATAAATGAAATGAATAAATATGATGCTAAAGGATATCCTAAAGATAGTATATTATTATCTAATAACATATTGTTTAGAAAACATAATGATAAAACAGTTATTAAATTAATGCAAGATTGGTATAACCAATATATTGTTAATAGTTGCTATGATCAATTAAGTTTTAATTATATACTATGGAAATATAACTTTGATTATGATATTGCTGATTTATCTTATTGTAAGAATAGTTACTTTGGAAGAAAATCAACAAATAAGAAAAATATATTTAATACAGAATTGGCGGATATAAATAGAATTGAACAACATCTTAAAAGAAGTATAACTATAATAATATTTGTGTCTAACAATTTAAATCAATTTAAGAAGTGTATTCAAAAAGTTATTAAAAATACAGTTATATCCTATGAAATAATAGTTGTAAATAATGATAATGATAAAATTAAGGAATATGTAGACAATATCACGGATAATACAAATATAAAAGTTATAAATAATGTTAATAATATGGTAACTGGAATTAATTTAGGAATTAGTTATGCAACTGATGATGTAATACTATTAAATAGTAATGTTGAAGTAACTCCTCATTGGATTACAAAACTTATGTCAACAGTCTATGAAAATAATCGTGTTGGGGTAGTAAGCCCTGTAACTAATGATATCATAATTAATAATAAAACAATAAAGACATTAGGTATAGATAATGTAAGTAATATAATAGAGAAAAATTCTGAAATGAATTTTATGGTTACATCTATATGTAATGATTCATGTATTTACATTAAAAAAGATACAATTAGTTCTGTAGGTTTCTTAGATCCTAAAATTAGGAGTATTAAAGAAGCTATTATAGATTTTTGTATAAGATGTAATATGAAAAATAGGAAAAATTTATTGGATTATTCTACATATGTTTACCAAAATAAAAGCTTAAAAAATAATAAAGAACATAAGAGTAATAATCAAAAATATATTGAAACAAAATATCCTGAGTATAACAAATTGTCAAATGTTTTTAATAATTCTATAAATTATCAAAGAAATAAACAACGTATAAATTTAACTTTAAATGCTACAGATGTAAATAAATTTAATAAAAAACGGATATTATATGTTATACATGAAAGTAATGGGGGAACACCTCATACTACAGTAGATCTTATATCTGAAATAAATGTTAGTTATGATACATATATTTTAACTGCAAATAATACTAACATGAAATTATGGCATTATGATCCACTAAATTCAAAATTAGATAAATGGAGTGATATAAGAAGTAATATGGATCTTGTTTATGAGTGGAATATTCATTCAACGTATTCTTTAAAAACAATATTCATTGATGAATATAAACAAATATATTATAATGTTTTAAGAGCTTTGAAAATAGATATTGTACATATTCGTCATTTAATGAGACATACATTTGATTTGCCGTATGTTGCAAATGAATTAGGTATCCCAGTTATATTATCTTTCCATGATTACTATTATGTATGTCCATCACATATGCTTGTAGATGATTTAGGAAATTATTGTGCTGGTAATTGTAGTCCTATAATTAATGATGGTGAAGTAGATCAAGATCAATGTTATGTTGCAAGTAATTTAAATGTTCCTATTCTTAAAACATTTGTAAAAGGATGGAGAAAATTAGTAAGTGACATGTTAAAACAATGTTCTTATTTTATTACAACTTCTAATTATACAAAACAATTGTATTGTAGAATATATCCACAATTAGAAAATGAAAAATTTGATATAATTGAACATGGAAGAGATCTTAAAACACCAGATAAAGTACCTGAATATGTAACTACACCTTCAAAAAATAAACCTATAAAAATAGTATTCCCTGGACATATTGGAATTCCTAAAGGTGTAAATCTTATTAAGGAAATTAAAAATCTTGATAAAGATAACCAATTTGAATTCCATTATATGGGTAGTTTGTATGGATCATCAAAACTAGATGAGTTAGGTATTGATCATGGATTATATGAAAGAGGAGACTTCTGTAAAGTAATAAGTGAAATTAAACCGTCTTTTATAGGTATATTTTCAATATGGCCTGAAACTTATTGTCATATACTGACTGAAGCATTAAGTTGTGGTGTTCCTGTTATAACTCTTGATATGGGTGCTATTGGGGAACGTATGAAAAGAAATGGTGGAGGATGGTTTATAAAAAATAATCCTAAAAAAGCCTATGAAACTATTAATGAAATTTGTGAAAATCCTGAAGAATATGATAAAGTTGCAAAAGAGATTATTAATATCCAATTTGTTACAGTAAAACAGATGGCAAAAAAATATGAAAAGATATATAATAAATTATTATGAATTTTATTATAAGTTTAATAATATGAATTAATTTAATATTATAACTTTTTTTATCTAATTCTTTTTAAATAATTTTTTATAATTCTAGTAAATTATTGTTTGAATATTCTTTGAATAATTACTGAATCTGATCGATTTTTAAATAAACTTATTTTTTTTTATTGTTAAGTTCTATGTTTCTTTTATTTTATTTATCTAAATTTTTATTAATTACGAATTATAAAATATAATTATTGTTAGTGGTATTATGATAAGGGAAAATCAGAAATTATTCAATACATTAAATGTTTTTTTTGATGTAATAATAGTAATCTTTTCAGTATTGTTCATTAAGTCATATATTTTCACACAAATCACTGGTTTATCCTTTATAATTGATTATGATACGACTATATCATTGTTTGTAGTACTATTCCCTTCTTATTTGGTTTTGTATAGTTTGTTTAATTTATATGCACCACAACGTACTAATAAATCTATCTTTTCAGAGTCTTCGAAGATTATACAAGCAAATTTAGTGGAATTCTTATTATTAACAATTTTATCATCACTTGATATAATAAATATTACTGAGAATTTTTTTGTTTGTTTATTATTAATTAACTTAGTTTTTGCTGTTATAGAACGAGCGATTGTACGTATAATTTTAAGATTTATGCGTAGAAGAGGATTTAATATAAAATATATTTTAATAATCGGTGCTGGAGAAATAGGAGAAAAATTAGTTTCTACAATTAATGAAAACCCTTATTTAGGTTATAAAATAATAGGATTTTTAGATGATAATACAAAAGGATATATTAATGGTATAAAAGTTATTGGACGTATAGAAAATCTTGAATCAATCTTATCAACAAGAATGGTAGATAGAGTTATTGTAAGTATATCACCAAGACATTATCAAGTATTAGATGATGTAATAGATAGTTGTGAAAAGATGGGTGTACGAGCAGATATAATACCTGATTATTATCGATATGTTACATCACATCCGAATATTGAATTAATAGATAATGTACCCTTAATTAGTGTAAGGTATTTACCATTAGATATTACATATAATAAGTATTTGAAACGAATATTTGATGTAATATTTGTTATATGTGCTTCTATCTTGTTGTCACCGTTGTTATTAATAACTGCGGTATTAATTAAATGTACTTCAAAGGGTCCTGTTATTTATAAACAAAAAAGAGTAGGATTAGATGGTAAACCCTTTAAAATATATAAATTTAGAAGTATGAAATCTGAAAATTCATATATTGATGAGGTTAAATGGACAGAGAAAAATGATCCGAGGATTACACGTGTTGGAAAAATTATCAGAAAAACAAGTATTGATGAATTACCTCAATTTTTCAATATATTAAAAGGAGATATGAGTCTTATTGGTCCTAGACCAGAAAGACCTTATTTTGTAAATAAATTCAGAGAATCAGTACCTAAATACATGATAAAACATCATGTACGACCAGGTATGACTGGATGGGCACAAATTAATGGATATAGGGGAAATACATCTATAGTTAAAAGAATTGAATACGATATATATTACGTGGAAAATTGGACAGTTACATTAGATTTTAAAATCTTTTTTAAGACAATACCAGCATTATTCACAGATAGTAATGCTTATTAAAAAGATTTAAATTTTATATTTTTCCAATTTTTTGTAATTATTAAAATATAAATATTTTACATTTACAATTTGATTATTATGATATTAAACTTCAAAAATAAAAAATTACTAGTTATACCAATTATACTAGCAATAATTTTAGCATTAAAACCAACATTAACTTTAAATGGGCCATTGAGTTGGGATATTTATACTCATGTAAATTATGCATTAGCTTATATTACTAATGGTGTGACAACTGTAGATCCATTTTTAAATGCACCTTTCGGAAAACAAATTGGTTATTCTCCATTGTTTCATTTTATACTTATAATTGTTGCAACTATAACTCATACGGATTTGTTAACTTCAGCTAGAATTCTTCAACCAATATTAGCTGGAATTAGTACATTGACCATAGTTTATGTTGCATATAAATTATATGGAAAAATAGCCGGAATTTCTGCTGGAACATTGTTATTATCCAGTTTTATGTTTTCTCGTTTAGTCTTACCTATACCTGAAACTATTGCTGTAATATTTTTTACATTAGGAATTTATTTTTATTATAATTCTATAATTGGAAATAATAAGTTACATGCTGTATTGGCTGGTATATTAGGTTTGTTAATATTATCTGTACATTTTTCAACATTTATTTATTATTTAATGATAATTACTATGCTGATGTTATGTCAATTAATATATAAACGGCAATTAACAATTATTACTTCATATTTATATGTATTATTACCAATTATTTTAATGGGTATACTAGGATTGATAACATTAATGATAGTTAGTCCTGACAACTTAATACAAGTAATTAGTAGTGTTATCTCTATGATAAATGATCCTATGAGTTTGTTCATGGGTCAAAAAGCAATGGGATTAGAAAGATATTTAAAATGTGTTGGAATTTTACCGTTACTATTTGGGATAATTGGTTTAATTTATTCATTTAAAGATAAAAAACATAGATTAATTGTTTTATGGGCATTGATGGCTTTTGTAATAACTAATTTACATTGGATTGGAATACCTGTTTATACATTTAGGTTGTTGATTTATTTTATTATACCTTTAGTTATATTAGGTGGTTATGGATTATCAGAACTTATTAAAAAATGTGATATAAGTATAAAAGGAACAGGTTCAATACTCTTATTAATTATTATAATATTATCATTCGGTATTGGGTATACTACAATATCAGATCCTAGTGTTACGACAACTAGTGTTACGACAGCAGAATCTACACTTCAGATAGCTCCACCAACACAAGATGAAACAGAATTAATCAATTGGTTTAAAACTCAAGATACTAATAATTCTTCTGTTTTAACAAATAATTTGTTCTTTGGTATGGTATTGTCTAGTAGTGATAAAATACCATTACATTATAGTTTTGATGTTTATGCTACACCATCTTCTCATAAATCATCAATTGAATCATTGAATAATGAAAGTATAGGTTATATTGTATACGACAAGAGTCTTGTAATGAAAAATTCAACTAATAATAATACTGTACCTGAAGTAGAATATGTAAAAGGGGATTATTATCCATTATATTATTATACTCAACCATTAAATCAAAATAACTTTGAAAAAATACAATTACCAGGTACAACTAAAGTATTTGAGAATAATCGTTTTATTGTATGTAAAGTAAATGGTTATAATAATCTTAAATAATTACTTTTTTTTAAGTTATAAACTTTTATATTATTCTTTTTTTTGTTTAAATAACTTAACTTTAAACGATTAGCTTATTTAAAAATTTAAGAATAATTTGATATAAATTAACTAAATTTTATTATTAATAAATTATAGAAATATAAATAGTTAAATCAATACTTTTTTAGATAAACCATATTTCTAAAATATAAATTTGTAATATTTAATCTATCAATAAATAAAAGGTGTGTTCATGGGAATTAATATATATGCAGTATCTGTTATAAAAAATGATCAAGATATTATTGAATCATTTATAAGATATAATATGGAAACTTTTGATAAAATCATATTGTACAATGATAACAGTACTGATAATACTATAAATATTTTAAAAAAACTTAAATTAGAAGGTTTAAATATTGATATTTTATCATATGATAAAAATATGACTAACCATGATTTATTAAATGAAGTATTACTTGGGTCTTGTCCTGATTGGATAATCTTCTTAAATCCTGATGATTTTTTAACATGCGATGAAAATAGTCCTAGGGATCATATATACAATCTAAATGATGAAACACATTATCATGTTAATATGAGAACATATTTACCATTATTCTCAGAGGGAAATTATTGTCCTAACATAATGAAAGAAATACGAACTACATCTATTGATAAAGAAATAAGAAATTTATTTTCATTAAAAAAATTTAAAGAAGATAATAATGATTTTATAACTACTAATATTAGTGCAGAAGCTGAAAATTTAAGGATAGCTAGATTTCCTATAAGATCTCAAAATCAATTGTTAGTAAAACTTGAAGCTGCTTTAAGAGATTATTCTGAAAATAATAAAATTAATAATTGGTATGTTCAATTATCTGAAAAAGTCATTGAAAATAAAGGGAAATTCACAGAAGATGAATTAATTAATATAGCAAAAACTTACCTAACTGATTTAAAACCTGATCAAATAAAAAGTGAATATTTACCATTAAACACATCTTTTTGTGAAGATACAACAGTTAAATATTTTTTATATGAAAAAGAAGATTTAGATAAAATTGATTTGTATAATAAATTAATCACAAAAGAAAATAGAATTAATAAATTATCTGAAGAAATTAATAGATATAAAAAAGAATTAAATGAGTTTAAAAATTCAAATAGTGATAAAAGAACTGATAACAAAACAGTTGATCTTTTAAAAGAGGAATGTAATAATTTACAAAGTTTAAATCAAGAGCTTATTAAAGATGTTCTTGAAAATGAAAATAAAACAATTTGTGATAGTTTAAATACTAAAAATTTTTTAAGTTACATTTTAATTAAAAATTCTGATTTATTTGATGAAAAATGGTATAAAAAAACATATGATCTAAGAAAAGATATTGATCCAATAGATCATTTTTTAACATTAGGGTCACGTGAGGGATTTAATCCATCCGAATTATTTGATAGTAAATGGTATAAAAGGGAATATAATTTAAAACCTAACACAAATTCTTTACTTCATTATTTAGTAGAAGGTAAAAAAAACTATTATTTAAAAAAGGATGTAAAAAATGAAAATTATTTTGATATTAAAGACACTCAAGAATATAGAATAATTAATGAATCTAATTTATTTGACAAAGAGTGGTATAAAAAACAGTATAACATTGATAATAATGATTCTTTAACTCATTACTTAACAAAAGGTTATGTGAAAGGATTTAATCCATCAGAATTATTTGATATAAATGATTATTCTGACAATGAAAAAACCAACAGAGATATTTTCATTGAATATATAATTGATAATTCTTTTTTGAATGATGATAAGAATGGGTTTGACTATGATGATGTAGATATTAAAGATACATATGAATATACTCTTATTAGTGAATCAGGATTATTTGATTCTAGTTACTACTTAAAAAAATATGAATTAAATGTGTATGATCCAATCGCTCATTATATTTTAAAAGGGTATAAAAAAGGATATAATCCAAATTCTAACTTTGATTCATATTGGTATACTATAAATCATGATGAAATAATTAATAATGGCCAGATACCCCTAATTAATTATATATTATCTGGTAAAATATATCCTACAAATCCTAATTATTCCATTATTAAATCAGTTGAAAAACCAATTATAAATAAAAAAGATAATAAAATAAAAACAGAAACAGATTATTCTAATTATAATCTGGATGATTATGAATTATTAAATAATTCTAAATATTTCAATAAAGAATTTTATTTAAAACATAATAAAAGTATACCTGCAAATATTGATCCTTTGGTATACTTTATTGTTAAAGGTTGGAAAAATAATGATATTGTAAGTAAATATTTTGATCCAGAATATTATTTAGAATACAATCCAGATATTGCCTCTAGTGGATTAAATCCTTTAATACATTATATTAAGAGTGGAAAACAAGAAAAAAGATTAAGTCATTGGGCTCCATTGTATGATGATTCTGGATATGATGAAGGAGTAATCTCTGATTATAATCTTATTCAAAAATCTGAATGGTTTAATAATGAGTGGTATTTAAATAGTAATCCTATAAAAGATAAAGAAAATACAAATCCTATTTTACATTATCTACTTAAAGGTACTTCATTAGGATATGATCCTCATTGGTTATTTTCTACGTGTAACTATTTGGAAAAAGGTGATGTATCTGGATCTAATATTAATCCATTAGTTCATTATTTAAAGTATGGTAAACAAGAGTATAGAAAACTTGAAGCTTCAAAAGATTATATTGAGCAATTTGATAATACAAAGTTTAGTTATCTTGAATCAGTAAGAATTCTTAAAGTATTAAATGAAAAAGTAACAATTATATTGCCTGTAATAACTGATGATAAAAAAGATCAAATTGATATTTGTGTTAAAAGTATTCTTGCAAACACATATAACTATAATTTAGTAATAGTTGATGACTGTACAAATAATAAAGAGTATCTTGAAGAATTAGGAAACGTACCTAATATTACTATAATTCATAATAGAAAAAAATTAGGTTATATTAAATCAATTAATGAAGTTATAAAAAATACAAATTTTGATGTAGTATTAATAGATTTAAATACAATATTTACTTCTAATTGGCTTATAAATCTTATTAAAACAATCTATAAATATAATGCAGGAATTGTAACTCCATTACCTAATTGTATATTGTCTCATAAATTTAAAAAAGATTTAAATATTGCTGAAATTAATAAGTATGCTAGATTAATATATAAAAATGCTAATCAAAAGTTATTATATACTGAATCAGTAAAATCAAACATAGTTTATATTAGAAATAATACTATAAAAAAAATAGGATTATTTGATGATAAATTGGATAAGATAAATGCTTTAATTAGTTATTCTATTAAAGCAAATATTGAAAATATGAATACAGTTGTTGCTAATAATGTATTTGTTTATCAAAAAGAAAATAATATTCCTAATATGGATGGTTCCAATTTAATAAATGAGGCAATAGATTCTAAATTATTAAAACTTCCTGAAAGTTATAATCCTAATTTGTTAAAAGAAGAATCGTGTTTAATTGATAATTATGAGGGCAATGATAAGTTAAATATATTGTATGTTACAGATAAACTTAATAAAAAAGTTATTGATTATGGTAATAATCATTATTTAATGTTATCTGACAATATATTTGTATTGACACAAAATACTAATTATATAACAGTACTTAAAAAAGAACTTAATAAACAAGCTTCTTCACTAGAGGAAATACATTGTCCTGATGAGTTATCATTGGATGAAGAAATAAAGATATACTTTAATATATTGACAAAATATAAAATTGACGTTATTATAGTTAGACCAACAGAACAATATTTAACCTCTGATTATACTGGAACAGGATTATTTGTAGAAGTAGCTCCTTCTTTAAATATCCAATCTATATATGAATTAGATCATTCAATAAAAACTATGGAAACTATGAAAAAGTTTGTACATGCTCCAGATTCATATGATGATCCAATTGAAAAATATATTTCCAATATAGATTTTAATAAAAAGAAAATAGCTGTGTATACTACAAGATTAGGTTCAACAGAGGATTTAACAGTACCTCAGTACATTAATAATAATGTGGATTATGTTTGTTTTACAAATAATACTGAACTTAAACAGGTACCATGGGATGTAAGATTAATTGAAAATAATAACTTGTCTAAAGAAGAGATAATTGAACAATATAAACTATTCCCCTATATGTATCTGGAAGAATATGATTATTCCATATGGATTGATGATGATATTAGAATAGCACAAGATTTAGAAAGATACATTAATACATATTATCATAATAAAGGAATGTTATTGTTATCTGATGAAGTGAATCCTAATTTATTAAATTCAAAAGTTATAGTACGAGATCACAGTAATGAAAAAATTAAAGAATTGATAAAGAATTATAAATCTAATGATTCTACAAATTTAAAAGATAGTTGTGATATATCAAATCTCAATACAATTAAAAATGGATATTTCTATAAAAATTCAAGACATTTAGAACTTAAATATGATGTTGATGACGTAAATGATTCATTGGATGCTCTTGATAAAAAAGTATCTATTATTATTCCGATATATAATGCATTTGAAGAAACAAAAAATTGTATTGAAAGTGTATTAAGAAATACTGAAGGTAATTATGAAATTATATTAATAAATGATTGTAGTTCTGATAAAAATATGAAACCTTACTTGGATTCATTAAATGAAAAATATGAACAAATACAAGTAATACATAATAAAACAAATCAAGGATTTATAAAAAATATTAATAAAGGAATATATGAAACTTTAGGTGATGTAATATTATTAAATAGTGACACTATTGTAACTCCAAGGTGGCTTACAAAATTAGTGATAGCTGCATATTCTAGTGATAATATTGGTACTGTAACACCTGTATCTAATAATGCTGGAGCATTTTCTGTTCCATTAATAAATCAAAAAAATATAGTTAATAATGATCTTGGACTAGATGAAACAGCAAATATAATTGAAAAAGTATCTAAAGATAAGGGGATACGTGTACCTACAGGTAATGGTTTTTGTATGTACATAAAACGTGATGCTATATATGATATTGGTTTCTTTGATGAAATATTCGGTAAAGGATATTGTGAAGAGAATGATTTTTGTATGAGACTTATAGATAATAATTGGTTAAATGTTTTAGATGAGTCAACATATATTTATCATGTTCATAATGTATCTTTTTCAGATGAGAAAAAGGAATTAATAACAAAAAATCGTAAAACTCTTAATGAAAAACATCCAACGTATACAAGACAAGCACATGAATTTGTAAATTCAGCCTCTTGTAATAATATTAGAAAGTCAATTAAATATGCTTTAGATACTTATCCTACAAAACCTAAGAAGAATAAACGATTATTGTATGTACTTCATGAAGGTGCAGGAGGTACGTTACATACTAGTGTAGAATTAGCTTCTCAAATAGATAAAGGATATGATGTTTTTATATTAACAGCTCAGAATAGTCATATGAAATTATTTAAATATGATGAATTTAAAAATATCAAAATGGATTCTGATGAATATCACTCCTTTGTAGAAGATATATCTTTAATTGATGAGTGGGATATAGATGAAAAGTATACTATAAAAAAAGAATCATTAGATGAATGGAAAAGGGTATATTATAATATTTTATTGGCATTTAAAATAGATATAATTCATATAAGGCACTTAATACGACATACATTTGATTTACCTTATATTGCAAATAAGTTAAAAATACCTATAGTATTGTCATTCCATGATTTTTACTATGTATGTCCATCACATTGTTTATTAGATGATAATCATAAATATTGTGCAGGACAATGTACACCAATACAATCTAATAATATATATAATAATTTAGATGGGGCACAATGTGAAGTAAGTAAAGGATTAAGACCACCTCTACTTAAAACATTTATTCATACATGGAGACAAAGAGTACGTAAGCTATTTGAAATGTGTAATGCATTTGTTACAACATCCGAAGAGGTAAAACGAATTTATATTAGTATTTATCCAGAGTTGGTTAATAAGGATTTTAGAGTAATTGAACATGGGCGTGATCTTAAAACACCAAATGATCCAATAAAATATGTAGAAATACCCTCCATGGATAAACCAATAAAAATAGTATTTCCAGGACATTTAAATCATCATAAAGGATCTGATCTTATTGAACAAATAAAAAGTTATGATAAAAATAATAAATTAGAGTATCATTATTTAGGAAGTGTTCATCCAGATACAAATCTTGAAGAAATTGGTATTAATCATGGATTTTATAATCGTAATGATTTTTGTAGATTGATTCATGAAATTAAACCATCATACATTGGAATATTATCAATTTGGCCTGAAACTTACTGTCATACATTAACAGAAGCATGGAATTGTGGTATACCTGTATTAACAATTGATATTGGTGCTTTAGGAGAACGTGTAAAAGCTAATGGTGGAGGATTCTTTTTATCAGAAGATCCGGAAATTGCATACAATGAAATAATAAATATTTCAAAAGATAAAAAAGAATATGTAAAAACTGTTAATGAGATTAAGGACATTAAATTTAAATCAATAAAACAAATGGGTAATGAATATGATAAAATATACAAAAAAATATTAAATAATTTTAAAAATAAGGAGGATTAAATTCAATGAATATAACAATTATTGGAACAGGATACGTAGGATTGGTAACAGGGACTTGTTTTTCTGAAATGGGAAATAGAGTACATTGTGTAGATGTTGATCAAAATAAAATAAATTCATTAGAACAAGGAATTGTACCAATATATGAACCAGGTTTAGAAGAGTTAATAAAACGAAACCATAAACAAAACAATTTAATTTTCACCACAGAACTTAGTGAAGGATTATCTAATGCTGTTTTATGTTTTATAGCAGTAGGTACACCTATGGGTGAAGATGGTAGTGCAGATCTTAAATATGTACGTCAAGTGGCTAAACAGATAGGTGAAACAGTAAATCATGATCTTATAGTAGTTGATAAATCAACTGTACCTGTAGGTACTGCTGAAGAAGTAAATACTATTATTCAAGAAGAATTAAATAAAAGAGGAAAAGATTACAAAATTACTGTAGTATCTAATCCTGAATTTTTAAAAGAGGGTAGTGCAGTAAATGATTTTATGAGACCTGAACGAGTAATTGTTGGAACTGATGATGATAGAGCAATTGAATACATGCAAGAGTTATATGAACCTTTTACAAAGAATCATGATAGACTTCTAATTATGGATGTACGTAGTGCTGAAATGACTAAGTATGCATCAAATTCAATGCTTGCAAATCGTATTTCATTTATGAATGAGATGGCTAATATCTGTGATAAAATTGGTGCGGATATTGATCAAGTTCGTAGGGGTATGGGTAGTGATTCTCGTATTGGACATAGTTTCTTATATCCGGGATGTGGATATGGTGGAAGTTGTTTCCCAAAAGATGTTAATGCTTTGATAAAAATAGCAAGTGATAATAATTACACTCCTGAATTATTAAAAAGTGTAGATGAATTAAATAATAAACAGAAATATTATCTTGTAAATAAAATTAAAAGTGTTCTTGGTGAAGATTTAACTGGATATACTTTTGCAATATGGGGATTAGCTTTTAAACCTGAAACAGATGATATGAGAGAAGCACCTTCTATTATAATTATTAACGAATTATTGAAAGCTGGTGCAAAAATACAAGCATATGATCCACAAGCAATGACATTAGCTAAAGAATTTTACTTTAAAGATTTAGATATAACTTATTATGATAATAAATATGATGTAACAAAAGATGCTGATGCAATTGTTCTTGTTACTGAATGGAAAGAATTTAGAAGCCCTGATTTTGAGGAATTAAAATTTAATCTTAAAAGTAATATTATCTTTGATGGTCGAAATCAATATAAAAGAAGTTTTCTTAAACGTGTGGGATTTGAATATTATGCTGTAGGAAAATAAATATTATGCTGTAGGAAAATAAATTCCTACAACACGTTATTTTTCTATTTTTTTTTATTGTTAATTATTTTATGCAGTAGTATTATTTGATTGAACATTTACATATAAATGTTTTATTACTGAAGGTGCTGTAAGATTATTTTTATATAATTTAAATACAATATCTTTCTTTCCAGAGGTCATTGTTAAATTATATGGAACATCTGTTGTTTGGTTATTGTTTGATTTAAATGTATGGTTGTATAATTGCTTATCTGTTGTGTCATTTTTAACTTCAATTATTATACTATAATGACTTTCTTTGTATTCGTGATTTGTTGTTTTCATATTAAGTGTTAAATTTTCTCCTGAAGTAAAATTATAGTAATTATCAGCTCCAGGTGTTCCAGCAATACCTTCTATGTCTAATGTTGAATTTCCTGGTTTGTTTGTTATACCTGCAGCATTTACATATATACCTGCAACAATAACAATAATTAAACTTATTATTGTTAATATGATTAAAACTCTATCAACTTTTGGATTTTTAAATCTTTTTTTAATATCAATTTTACGAGTTCTGTAAATGTATGCAGGGATGAATATAATTAAAGTTAATAAAATTAATATACCTGTAACATGAGTTAAATTAATATTTCCTTCAATTTCAAAGATTATAAGTCCAAATAAGGCTGATAATATCATAGTTATAAAACAGGCTATACCAAATCTTTCAATGAATTCTATTTCTTCTTTTAATGGTATGATACTATTTATTATTAAGTATCCTGGAATGAACACTATGAATAATATTGCTAAACCATACCAAATAGGTATTACATTGAATGGTGGTAAGAATAATGCAACTAAAGTTATTAAACTTAATACTAAGATTGCATATGTACTTCCAGCTACTGAATTATCTGTATCTGTTATTTCTTTTAATGCTTCTTTGTATTGTGATCTTTGTCTAATATAAGCACATATTACTAATATAATTGCTAAACTAGACATTATCATAAGCATAGTATGATCTTTTATGTTAAATAAATAATTAGCAATCAGTACTGATACTAATGTGAATAGGATTCCAAATCCTAACATGTATGCTACTTTTCTTGTTAATTCTTTAAATGAAAGTGATGGATAAAAAATCAAAGTAGATGCTATACCTATTATAACAAAATCAATTATGAACATTGTAGAGAATATATATATGTTTTCTAAATCAAGGTAATAACAGGCAATTATTGGTAAACATGCTAATAAGACTAGTATTAATAAATGTTTATTTGATGGTTTTTCTAGTATTTATCTCCCCTCCAACATTTTGAAAAATAGGATATTATCCTTTATATAATATAATTTAAATAATATTATTCTTAAACTTTATTATTTAATATGGAAGCTTTGATGCATAAAAACTTTTTTTGTCTTTGTGAATATATTCAAAATAAGGTTAGTAAATTCGTTGTATTAATTTTTAAGTCATTATTTTCTATTGGTTTGAACTAATATTAATTTAATCAACTATTTTTTTGATTTGTTCTTTATTAAATTCTTTGATATTTTACTTTTTTTTAATCTTTATTTTTTTATGAAATCTATTCTTATATTTATCATAAAAACTATAAAAAAAATATTATTAATAAAGTATGTACTATATTGAACAACACGATATAATATAAAACTGTTTATAATAATTAAAAGAAATATAATATTAGACTTTAATTAAAAGTGATGAAAAAAATGAAAAAAGACAAACTACTTGCTGTTTCAATGATAACTATAATCGCTGTATTAGCAATAGCTGTTTTTGGATTAACAGCAGCAGATCCTAATGTAGTTCAACAAGAGAATGGGGTTGTTAATTTAATTAATGAAAATAAAAATAATAGCTCTGTAAATCTTACTAATGGAACTAATGTGTCTTCTGCAAATAATAATTTAGTTCAATCTAGTTCAACTAATAAACAAGTTTCATCGGATAATAGTGGATCCACTTCAGCATCTGTTTCTACAGATACTAAAAAAACAACTACATCTAGTAGTTCAGAAATAACAACAACTTCCTCTAATTCTGGAAGTTCTTCCAGTGGAAGTGGATCTAGTAGTTCTACAACATACAAATCAAATACATATAATTCAGGTTCTAGTTCTAGTTCAGGTTCAGGTTCTAGTTCTAGTTCAGGTTCTAGTTCAGGTTCTAGTTCAGGTTCAGGTTCTAACTCTGGTTCAGGTTCTAGTTCTTCAACAGGATATGATACAGGATCTACAACAACTTCTAGTTCTGAATCTTATTAATTAATTGAACTAGTTAAAAATATAATACAAAATAAATACAATATTAAAAAGATCAAAATTAAGATCTTTTAAATACTACTTTTTTTAAAAATAATTTTAAATATCAATATAATTGAAGAGTTATTAATATAATAAAACGAGAGATATAATGTTAAATGCTAATACATATATAACAACAAATAAAGGAACTGATGGACGTATACGAGATACAAATGAGGATTTTTATGTAGATGAGGTACCTCTACAATTACCTACGGGTGAAGGACCAAATACTTGGATTCAAATAGAAAAAAATGGAAAAACAACTCTTGATGTAGTTTTAGATATAGCTAGATCAATGCATATTAATCGTAAAAGAACTGGTTTTGCAGGTATGAAAGATAAAAATGCAATAACTAGACAATGGATTTGTGTAAGTAACATAACACCTGAAGAACTACCAAACTTAGAAGAAATATTATACCATGTAAAAGTATTGGACATAAAAAGTAATCAGAAAAAATTAAGAATAGGTCAACTAAGAGGAAATAAATTTAGAATAAATATTAAAGATACTCAAAATCCTGAATTAGATAAAATTGCAGCTGAAGAGGTACTTGAATCTTTAAAAGAGACAGGAGTTCCTAATTATTATGGATTCCAGAGATTTGGTGAAAAAAGATCCAATACTCATCTTGTTGGAAAATGTCTTGTGGAAAATGATGTTAAAAAAGCAGTTGATACATATATAGGAAATCCTCAAGATACTGAAAGTGAGAACATATTTAATGCAAGACAATTATATGATGAAGGAAAACTAAAAGAATCTTATGAACTTATGCCAAAAAGTATGAGATATGAAAGATCCATGCTTCAAGAATTGATCAAGTCTGAAGATAAACATGGAAAAATTGAAGAAAGAGATTATATACGAACAATTGAATCATTACCAAAACCACTTAAAAGAATGTTTGTAAATGCATATGAATCTTATCTGTTTAACAAAGTAATAAATGAGAGAGCAAAAATTGGAATTAATAAATATTATCCGGGTGATATTATGATTGATAATGAAGAACATATTATTCATGATATCAATGAAGATACTATTCAAGAAGATATTAATAATTTTGTAGCTAATCCAACGGCACCTCTTATAGGAACAAAAGTACCTTTTGCTGAAGGAAAAGAAGGAGAAATTGAAAAAAAAGTACTTGAAGAAGAAAAAATAACAAAAGAAGACTTTGAATGTCCAAAAACACCAAAATTAGGTAGTCATGGAATAAGAAGATCAATAAGATTTAAAATAGAAGATACTTATGTAGAACAAACAGATAATGGAATAATTGTTGAATTTTTTATACCAAAAGGATGTTATGCAACTGCTGTTTTACGTGAAATAATGAAAAAAAATGTATAAAAAGAAAGAAGTATTATTCATTATCTTCTTTTTTATAAATATCGGGAGTATAATTTTTAAGTAGTAATGATAAAGTTACAACAGTAACTGAACTTAATGCCATTGCAAAAGCACTATACTCAGGACGGAATAATATGTTCCATGGGGTCAATATACCTGCAGCTATTGGTATTAATATAATATTATAAGCAAAAGCCCAAAAGAGATTCTGATGAATTCTTTTCATTACTTTTTTTGCAATTTGTATACTACCTACAGCATCAGTAATATCACCATTTACTAATACAATATCTCCAGATTCTCTTGCAATGTCTGTACCTCCTCCAATAGCAATACCTACATCACTTTGAGCTAATGCTGGGGCATCGTTTATACCATCTCCTATAAAGACTACATGATGATTTTCTGTTTGTAATTTTTTGACATTATCTAATTTATCTTGAGGCATGACATCGGATATAACTTCAGTAATACCCACTTTTTTAGCAACTTTTTCAGAAGTTAATTTATTATCTCCTGTAATCATTTTAGTTTTTATATTCATTTCATGGAATTTATCAATTGCAGATTTACTATTTGTTTTAATAGCATCTGCTACTGAGACTAATCCTAATATTTCTTTTTCAGATGAAATAATAACAGTGGTTTTCATTAATGATTCTTGTTTATGTAAATCAGATTCTATGTTATCTGTAATGTTTATTTTGTTATTTTTCATCAACTTTTTATTTCCTATATAATATATAGTTTTATCTAAAGTAGCTTTGATACCTTCGCCATCGTATACTTTAAAATCATTGATATTGTCTAGATTTATTTGTCTTTTTTCAATATCTTCTAATATGGCTGTAGCAATAGGATGTTGTGAATATTGTTCAATTGATCCAATTATTCTTAATAATTCGTCATCTTTTTTGTTTGAATAATTGATAACATCAGTTAATACAGGATGACCTATAGTTATAGTCCCTGTTTTATCAAGCAGTACTGTATCAATATTTTCTGATACTTCTAAAGTTTGACCATCTTTAATAAGAATACCAAATTCTGCTGCTCTTCCTATTCCAACAGTTACTGCTGTAGGAGTAGCTAAACCTAATGAACAAGGGCAGGCTACAACAAGTACTGATATAAGTACTGTAAGGCTAAATAGTAATGAACTACCTAATATCACATACCAGATTATAAAAGCTAGAAATGCTATTATTAACAATGTGGGTATAAAGTATTTTACAATTTTATCAGCTAATTTTTGTATAGGTGGATGTGAACTTTGTGCATCTTGAACTAATTGTATTATTTGTGAAAGGACGGTATATTCACTAGTGTTGGTTACTTTAAACTTTAATACTCCATCTTTATTAATAGATCCTCCAACAACATTGTCTCCAATTGTTTTTTGTACGGGTATAGATTCACCGGTTACAAAAGATTCATCTATATGACTTTTACCATAGATTATTTCACCGTCTAATGGTATTTTTTCACCAGGTTTTACAATTATTATATTTCCTTTGATTATTGATTCAATATTTTCTTTTTGTTCAATCACTTTACCATTAATTGTTTTTTCAACAGTTGCTTCTTTTACTTGTAAAT
Source organism: uncultured Methanobacteriaceae archaeon (assembly GCA_964399835.1). Lineage (GTDB taxonomy): Archaea > Methanobacteriota > Methanobacteria > Methanobacteriales > Methanobacteriaceae > Methanosphaera. The sequence continues at coordinate 46,131 of CAYNSJ010000007.1, forward strand.
CAGCTAGTTTATTTACTGCTTCAGAAGTATTTGATTTAGCTTTATCTTCTAAATATTTACCTAACATTAGAAATGCTGCTAACATAAGACTTGTATCGTAAAACATAAAATCGGGTGTTAAGATTATGTGAAATGTACCCATTACACTTGATACAAATGCTACACCAATACCTAAAGCATACATTACATCCATATTTAAATTTTTTACTCGTAATGCATGGTAACTAGAATTAAAAATAGGATAAGTTACATAAATAAATGGAATTATAGTGATTATTAACATGAATAATGACATAGGTATAGGTAAATTAATGCCACTAAACATTAATAGCATGGTGGGTATTGAGAATAAGAAACCAATAAAAATACGATTACGTTTACTTTTTAAACTTTTTTCATGAGCTTCTTGAATTTTTTTATTATTTTTATTATGTAAATCTTTAACACCAAGATACTCAAATCCTATATTGTTAATTTTATTTCCTAGTTCTTCTATGGTAACAATATTTGGATTGAATATTACATCAGCTGTTTCTCCAACAAGATTAACGGATACTGAGTATACTCCTGGTGTTTTAGATAGTACTAATGTTATGGATCTTGAACACATTGCACAAGTCATTCCACCTACATTTAAAGTTTTTTTTTAATATCTGCAGGGAATCCTACATTATCTAATCCGCTGATCATTTCTTCAACATCTGCTTTATTTTCATCATAAGCTACTTTAACTTCTTTTTGATCAACGTTAGTTTCAATGTTGGATATGCCTTCCATATTACTTAGTACAGTTTTAATTGTTTTTTCGCATGAAGAACACATCATGTCTTTAACCGTAAATGTAATTTCTTTATCATTTGCCATAATTTTCCCTCCTTTTTTTTATTATATTTTTATTCTTAATTTTTTTCTTTATTATTTTTTTTATTTATACACAGTATTACTTAACATTATTTAAATATAAATAAATTTCTATAAATTTAGGTTTACTTAAATATTTTAAATATTGCTAATATTAAATATTAAAATAAATATATAATTTATTATAACAATATAAAAATAAAATACAATAGGACACGATACAATAATGAATTCAAACAATATGAAAATAGATCAGAAACTTGTTATAAGAGGAAGTCTTATTTCAGGTATATTATTATATATATTAATAATACTTACAGGATCTATATTTTCAATACTAAATATTATTATACCGGCTGTTGTAGTGGCTATTCTTATTTATAAAAGTAGGTTAGACATTTATTCTTCAACTGTAAACGGTCTTTTAATAGGGTTATTTTCTGGAGTAATAGAAATATTGGCTTTAATGACAATATCTATTAGTTCAAATCAATTTTCTCAAGATTATCTAGTAATATTCTTACTATTTGTGGCAGTAGGTATATTAATCGGAGCATTTATGGGATACGTAACTACTTTTATTAAAAATAATTAGGTGAAATAGTTTATGAATGGATTTGATCAAATAGATTGGGAAGCTATTGGTGTAAGTGCAATATTAAATTTTATACTTAGTATAATACTAATATTCATATTTTCACCTCTAAGTATATTGGGGCCAATTATTGGTGGATTTATATACAATAGGATGTCAATATATCCTAATGAAACAATAAGTGGTGGTGCATTATCTGGAGCTATTTCTGGTTTATTAACTGGAATAATAGTAACATTAGGTGTCACTTCATTTACATTAGTACTTGGAATATTTGCTTCAGCAGGAGTAGCTTCTGGAGCAATAGGTGCATTAGCAGGAATATTAATTACGATTGTAATGATAATAGTTAATGCTTTACTTTCAGTATTAGGTGCAGTTATTGAAAAAGTCACATCAAATTAATATATAATAACTTAATATAACTCAAAACTTTTTTTATTTTTTATTATCCTTTTTTTAGTAAATTAATTAATTTGTTTTAATACATTAAAATAATTTTTGCAAGCAATAATTAGCACTATTATTGTTTTGTAATATAAATAAGTATAATGTAACTGATGTTATTGGGAATATAAAGTTATATAATTTATCAATAGGAACAATAATAAGTTCTATAGAAAATTAATTTTTAATCAACATAAACGTATTAATTTTTTTATTTTTATATCTTAAAAAAAGTAAAATTAGAGAAGGTTATAATAAAAGCTATTTAATAGTGATAACTGATTCATTAGCATTTACAGTGATTGTATCACCCGTATTGATTGTATTTATAATATTTAATTCGGGTTCATCAACCATAGGTATTTTGGAAATAATAGCTCCTGTTGCAATTATTGGTTCTGCTTTAAGACATATTATAGCTTTTGGAGCAGTATTATTTTTAGCCATTTGATATATTACATAAGAACCTACTGTCGATCCCTTTCCAGATGGAATAATAAGAATTTTACCTACAATTGATTCATTATATAATTCATGTTTTGGATCAATAACAATTCCTGTATTGGGATCAACGCCACCAAGAAAACTAATTGGATCTTGAGTCACAATAGCAGATCCTGTTACATTTCCTTTTGCTATTTTTCGACATTTAATATCTTCTGACATTTAATACCTTCTTATTTTTTAGTAAAAATTAATGGATCTGTTTATTATTATTTTTGTGTACCTAGTTGGTTTGGTAGTCTTTCTGTGTCTTCGTTTGTTTCTATGTTTTGGCTCATTATGTATTGTGTGAAGGACATTCCTTCTGTTTCTGGGTTGTTTTCTGTGGTTTCAGTTGTTGTTTCTTTTTTTGGTGTTGTTTTTTTGGTTGGTTGGGTTGTTGTTTGTGTTTTTCCTAGTTGGTTTGGTAGTCTTTCTGTGTCTTCGTTTGTTTCTATGTTTTGGCTCA
>CAYNSJ010000007.1:49085-57398 GCA_964399835.1 uncultured Methanobacteriaceae archaeon
GTGAAGGACATTCCTTCTGTTTCTGGGTTGTTTTCTGTGGTTTCAGTTGTTGTTTTTACTTCTTTGGTTTCATTTACTGTTGGTGTAGGTTCTGTAGTAGTTTCTTCTGATTTAGTTTCAGGTTTTACTTTTACATTCTCTTCTTTTTTAGTTTCTGTTTCTGCTTTTGCCTTTGCTTCTGCTTCAGCTTTTGCTTTTTCTTCTTCTTTTTTGATTATTCTCTGACTTTTTCCCGGTTTTACTCTTTTTTTAGGTTTTATTTGTGTATTTAATGCAGAGTAAGAAGATACTGGATTATAAGTTGCATCTTCAGCGTTTTCACAATTATTTTCTGATATTTCTTTGGATTGTGATTTTGGTTTTATTTGTGTATTTAATGTTGTTTGTTTGGATCTTGGTTCTTTTGTAGCTATGTTATGTGGTTTTTGAATATCAATGTTATTGTCTGTAAATTCTTTTTTTGCAATAATATGTTTCATGGATGGTTTGTTTGGATCTACTTTAAGATCATTATTTATTTTACTCATAATATTCCCTTTCTCATCATGTTTTTTATTAAAATAGACTTTTATTATTAATATTATTTGTCTCTTATTTTTATTCCCATAAAATTTATAATTTATGTAATTGGTTATTTTTAATGTGAATAAAGATGGTTATGATTATTAATATTTCAATGTTATTTGTATAATATTTAATTTTTATTAATTATAAAATTTAGCTAATTATTCCCTGATCAACTAAAATTCTATTCATATATTTTTATATAGTTAAAAATAGTATCAATTACTATTATTCTTTCTATTTAAATTCTTTATTGTTTAAATGAATTATTTAAACAATGGATCTCCCTTTTTAATCATAATGTCCCATTTGTTTATTCATCATTATTAATAATTATATTTATATTTTATTTAATTATTAAAAGTATCATTCATTATAATATTATAAGTTTATTTAACTTTAGATATCTATCTATCTAAATAAACGGATCCTCTTTTTTATATTATAATTTTATTAAGAAAAAATAAAAAAAGAGGTTTTATACTCTTTTTTGAATAAATATAACTAATTATACATATTCATAGATGTTAAGTGTATTGATAGCTTCGTTATTTTTAGTATTTTTTAGTTTCTTGTTCTAAATTACTTTTATGATCAAAATCTAATGAATTTTCATTTGAATTATCAATAATCTCTTTTTCTTGATATTTATTGTTTAAAGTATTGTTTTCTTCTTTTTGATAATTAATAGGCATTTTTTGTTGTTGAGTTAACTCATCACTTGGATCTAAATTAAATTTATAACCATATATTTTAGAAGATAAGAAATTATATAAATATCCTGTAATAGCAACAGTAATTAATATAATTATGAAACTTACAATAATAGTAATTAGTTGTTCTATACCAAAATTTGAAGCAAGATTTAATATTCCAAATATTAATGATAAAATTGCACTTGCTAAACCAAAACTTAATATTAAACTTTTTACATCTACTGATTTAATTTCTAACTCATTATTATTTTCAACAATATTTAATTTTGTAGGTCTTATATGTTCTGCTATTATATTATATAATACAGTTAATAATAACGTGTAAATGAATGTACCTATGAATGCTATTAGTACTATAAAAATTAACAAAGCTATTGGAATAACACCACTATTCAAAACATTAACTAATTCTTGAGAAATCCCTGAATTTCCTAAAATAGCAGCAGTAGATATTAATGAACTTATTGTACTAATGCTTGTAGCTAATAATACACCTATAATAAATGCCCAAATAGTATTTATAATGGCAAATGTTACTGAAGTAGAAACTACATCTATTTTAGCTATTTCATTATTATTAGTTAATTCAAATTGGATACCTTTGATACGGGGTAGTAATAAGTTATAAATTTTTGCAGAAAGATAATAATATGCAAATCCAATAATGAAACCTAATATAATTACAGAAAAGATTATTGTTATTATACTTGATGTAAATAAACCTATAATTGAGTTTAATGAAGGATCTGAAGAAACTATTATTCCTCCAAATATTGCAAGTATAACTATTCCTATTATATTAATAATAATACTTATTAATGGTGTTATGATACCATAAGTTTCTTCATTAACCTTAACTAATTTAGAATTTATCATGTTTAGCCTCCTTTTAATATTTACTAATATGTGTTTATTTCTGTTAGCTGTATTATTTAATCTTATCAGATTTTAGCAAAATAAAAGGTTTAATATCAAAAGTTAAAATAGAAATATTAAAGATATTTTTTTTTTAAAAAGAGTATTGTTAAGTATTTTTAAAAGAATTGGTTTTATAAAAAGTTAATTTATATCATAAAATAATTAAAAATAAAAAAAAGTTTTGATTGATTAGTATCCTACACTAGTAGTAAATCTTAATGCAATACAAATTAATGCAAGTACTATTGTAGCAATAACCACTTGTCTTGGTGATAATGTTGGTCCAGCTGTATCATCATCAAAATATCTTACAAGACCAGCTCCACTAGGTGGTAATGCGTTTTTATTTTTCTTTGCCATTGAATTTTCCTCCTATAATCAATTCTTCATAAGGTAAACCCTTATTAAGTCCCCTAGGTTTAGTTTTCATTGATATTTTATTATATAGACTTATATAAAGAAATAATCTATTTCTTTTTCGATATAATATATTTATATTATAAGATATATTAAACAATTACTATTTTTTAGTAATTTTTATTCTTTTTTGGTGTTTTCTTTAACCATTTTTATAGCACAAAAGTCTCCACACATACTACACATTTCATTATCATCCGTAGTACCACCATCTTCATAATATTTCCGTGCAGTATCACCATCAATAGCTAATTCAAATTGTTTTTCCCAATCAAAATTATCTCTAGCAATTGCCATATCTTTTTCACGTTTTAATGTGCTTGGAATACCTTTTGCAATATCAGCAACTTCGGCTGCAATTTTAGATGCTACAACTCCTTCTTTTACTTGTTCTACATTAGGTATTGCTAAATGTTCTGCAGGTGTAACATAGCATAAAAAATCAGCTCCACTGGAACCAGCTATACTTCCACCAATAGCAGCAGTTATATGATCATATCCTGGAGCTACATCTGTTACTAATGGACCAAGAACATAAAATGGTGCTCCATCACAAATAGTTTTTTGTATTTTCATATTAGCCTGAATATCAGTTATAGGTACATGACCAGGTCCTTCAACCATTACTTGTACATTAGCTTCTTTGGATCTTTTGACTAATTTTCCTAGGGTAGTTAACTCTCTAATTTGGGCAATATCTGTTGCATCATGTATACATCCAGGTCTTAAACCATCACCTAATGATAATGTTACATCGTATTCATGACATATTTCTAATAAATAATCAAATTCTTTAAATAATGGATTTTCTTCATCATTATGTAAAATCCATGCAGTTGTCAATGCTCCTCCACGACTAACTACTCCCATTAAACGTTTAGAATCTTGTACTGCTTGAACAGAATCCTTAGTAATACCACAATGAACTGTCATAAAATCAATACCTTCTTTTGCTTGACCAATAATTGTATTAAATAATACGTCACTATCCATATCAACAATAGCCTTATCTGATTTTAATGTTTTAACTCCAGCTTCATATACTGGTACTGTTCCAATAGGTATTTTTGTATGATCTATTACTGCTTTTCTAATTTCATTTAATTTAGGACCAGTACTTAAATCCATTACTGCATCTGCACCATATTTTGTTAATATATCTAATTTCTCTAATTCTTGATTTATATCTTCTTTTTCAGTGGAAGAACCTATATTTGCATTTATTTTTGTATGTAAATTTTCACCAATACCTGTTGGTATAGTGTCTCTAACATTATTTTTAGGTATAACAACTTTTCCACAAGCAATGTATTTACGTAATTTCTCTACATCAATATTTTCTTTTTTAGATACGTATTCCATTTCCGGTGTTATATTTTTCTTTCTTGCTTGTTCTAATTGGGTCACTCTCAATACCTCTATTAAATTCTTTATAAAATAATTATAATAAAATGTGTAAAATTAATTTGTCTATAAAATTTATAATAATATATTTCTTATTACTAGTATATTATTTATTATCAAGCAAAAAAAATAATTAAAAAGAAAGTATAATTTAAAAATTATATTAATGGATTTGGGATATCTTTGGTACTTTGAGGATAATCTTTAGAACTTTTACCTTTATTAATATATTCAAGACGAGTATCTAAGAATTTTTTACCTATATTTGAAACAGCATATATTGGGACTGCAGTACCATAATAATATGGTTTTTCTTTCTCAGCAAGTTCTCGTATATATTTTGAAGCACATTCCGTTACAATATCTGCATTTTCAAACAATTCTTTTGCTAATTTTTCAGAAGTATCTGTGGTGTGTGCTACAAAAATATATAAATTAATATCAAAATCTTTAGTAATTTCACGTATCTCTTTAACAAGTGGAGAAGGTAATAATGTTACTGCAATATTTTTATAACCTTCTTCCATAGCTTTTTTAATACCAGCTAATGGATCTATAGAAGCAAAATCAGGATCAAGTACATTTTCTCTTCCTAAACCATTTATAACTTCAGGAATTGGAGTAGTACTTACTAAACCAGATACACGACCACCAACTCCTTGTATAATATCAGGATCATTCATTATAACAGTACCTGCTCCATCACATACACCTACTACACAATCAATATTTCCTTTATAAACATTTGTTCTTAAAATTTCAGATACACCTACACTTAGCATATCATCCATTTTTAATTTACGTTGAGGTGTACACATTCCAAAGTCATCTATACGATATTCAATATTTTTTTGTATGGATTCTGGAGTTAACTCTTTTATGTTATGATATTTATTAAAAATAGGACAATATTTAACTATCGGTTCTGATACTGATGTTACTTTACCATCTTCTATTGTTACTTTAGCTTTTCCAAGAGCTTCTATTACATGTTTATCTTTCATCATTTTTTTTCACATTTATTCGTTTTTTTATATTCATGTAACTATTATTGTTTATCTTAATTAATTATTACTATAATTTTGTATTTATTTTTTTAAATAAATGAAAATTATCTTTTGTTTTTATAAGGGAGTTAATTATTATTAGTTTTTGAATAAAACATTTAAAGTATTTGTTAAAGTCATATTCTAAACTTTATATTTTTCAAGGCCATAATACTTCAGCATATGTTTTATTTTTAGTTTTATAATGTAATCTTTTGTATTCTACATATCCTTTTTCATAATTTTTTTCTGCCATATAATTTAATAATTTAGTTATACTTTTAGGATAATTGTTCTTAGGAGAATCTTTAAAAGATTTAATCAGGTAGTGACATCTATTTGTTATTTCTTTAAATTCTTCTAAATTTAGTTGGGCTAATGGTAATTTATTATGAAGTAATGAATTTACTTTGGATAATGGCATATAATTATATTCAGGGTGATGTTTGTTGCAGTAGTTGTATGTTTGTTGGTATGTGTTGATTGTGTTAATTATGTAGTCTTTTGTGATTGATAGTGATATTGATGTGTGTTTTTGATTTTCATCTACAGGATCATAGAATATGATATTTTCATTTATGAAAATAGTGTTTGATGTTTTAAATAATGTTTCATAATGGAAAGGTAAATCTTCTTCTATTAAATAATCATAGAATTTAATGTTATTTTTTGTTAAGAAATCTTTGTTATATATTTTTGTCCATACTTGAGCAGGTAGTGTAAGAAGTTTTGGTTTTTCATTTATTGAATTGATTTGAGTTTTATATTTTTTTATACAATATGACCAATTAGTCTTTTTAAGATTTTTTTTGTATAGTGATGTGTAGTTTCCAGATACTATTTCTGCATTATTTTGGGTTATTTCTTTATATAATAGTTCACAAGCGTTTTTTGTGTAGTAGTCGTCGTGATCGATGAACATGAGGTACTTGCTATTTGAGTGTTTGATTCCTATGTTTCGTGGTCTTCCTGGGTATCCACTGTTATGGTCTAGTATTATTCCTTTGATGTTGGGGTATTTATTAACATATTCATAGATAGTTTTTATTGTTGTTTTGTTGTCTGAATGATCATCTACTATTATAACTTCTAGGTTTTCAAAACCAATTGTTTGATTTATTATGGAGTTTAATGCACGGGTTATACGTTTTTTTGTTCCATTGTACAAGGGTATTATGATTGATATTTTTGTTTGGTTTGGGTTTGGGTTTTTGTTGGTTATTGTTATTTCTTCAGGGTTTTTGTTGGTTATTGTAATGTTTGTGAATTGTTTGGTGTTTATTATTTCTTTTTCATTTGATATTTTTTTATTTATTTCTTGTTTTAGTTTGTTTGGGTTGTTTTTAGATAATCTGTAAATTTTTTCTAATTCCATTGAATTACTTGTATTAGATTTCTGTTTTTCGTGATCTAAATGGTATCTTATGTTGGGTAAACGTAGTACTTTTAGTTTATATAAATTTGTTCTTATCATGAATTCATTATCTTCTCTTCCCCATCCTTTGAAATTTTCGTTAAATAGTCCTATTTTTTCTATGGATGATTTTTTACATAGTCTTATTCCGCCATCATCATTTTTGCCTATTATTGTGTCTGCGTTAATTTTAGAGAAGTTGTAGTTATTGTTTATGAATTTTTGTTTATCTGTTATATTTTTACGTGATCTGTTTGATAAGAATATTATATCATATTTGGGTATTAGTGTCATTGCTTTTTCATATTTTTCTTGGGGAACTAGTGTGTCTGCGTCATGTATTAGTATGTAAGGTGTTTTGCTTTGTTTTATTCCATCGTTTATTGCTTTTGATAGATTAAATTTTCCATAGTATTTTGTGAATATGATTTTAAATGAATTGAATTTGTTTGAGTATTCTTTTTCTAGATGATCTGTTTTTTTAGTTATGTCTTGTTCTGAGATTATTATGTTTTTTATTTTAATTGAACTTAAATAATCTAGTACTATTTTAAGATTTTCTTCTCGTTCTTTTTCTGATGATTCTTTATAGGGTAAGATAAGAGTCATTTCATCATAATTAATATTATTTAAATTGTTGCTAGTTATATCTTCTATTTGATCCTTTAATACTGTGACTTCATTATGTAAATTATCAGCTAAAAGAGATTTCCATATTTTGTTATAATTATTATTTTCTGAATTAATTTTTATCCAATCTCTTTGGAATCTAATGTTTTCATTGTCTCTTCTTAATTCATCATTTTCTGTTCTTGCAGTGTTTCGTTCTAGTCGTGCATTGTCTCTTTCTGTTCTTGCAGTGTTTCGTTCTAGTCGTGCATTGTCTCTTTCTGTTCTTAATTTATTTATGTTATTCATTGATGTTTTTTGTTTTATTTTTAGTTCTTCACATTTTGTATTTAAATTATTTCTTTGTTCTTTTAGGGAATATATTTGATTTTTGAATTCCTTTTCTCTTTTTAAAAATTCATTCTTTTGATTAGATAAGTTGTTATATTTTTTTTTAAGTTCTAAGTAATCTTTAATGATAGATTCTTTTTCTATATCTTCTTTATTGTTCATATTTATACCTTATTTGATTAGTATTAATGTTTGTTTAGGTTTAACCTATGCTTTTTTAGTATATTTTTTATGAGATGTTTTTAGGATGTATATTGTTTCTTAAGGATCTATAAGAAGTGATGGTGTATTATTTTAGTTATATGTTATTTTTATAATATATTATAATTTTTTTTGTTCATGTTTTGTATTTGTTTAATGTATTCTAATAAGTAATATTTTTTTTTGTTTTAAAAGAATTGTGTTTTATAAAACCTAAAATAAAATATATATTTTCACTTCAAAAGAAACTAGATGAAAAGAAGATTGTAAACAAAAAAAATAACAAATAAATTATACTTGTAATTATATTGTAACTTTATTTAGTAGTTACCCAAAAGTATATATATAACTTATTACAAAGTTTTTAAATAAGCCACTGCCGGGGTGGCTCAGCTGGTTAGAGCGCACGGCTCATAGGGTATTAAGCAGTGCTCTGACTTTTTCCTGGGATACCGTGAGGTCGCGGGTTCGAATCCCGCCCCCGGCACTTATACTTTTAAGTAAGTGTAAGTTAAAATAATATTTAGATGTATTTTATACATTTTTAAACTTTTTTTTAAATTTTAATTTTTATTTAGTATCTATTTTTGATTGTATTTGCTCTTTTTTTAATTATTAGAGGCTGACTCATGATATGTAATTTATTATATATTGATGTATGTAAATCTATTTA
>CAYNSJ010000008.1:0-50564 GCA_964399835.1 uncultured Methanobacteriaceae archaeon
ATATGGTATATTTGATAAATTATTTGATAAATATAGGGAACAGTACACACAAACTTTTATTTTATTTATACTTCATAGTTATCTACATCTAAAAGAAAAAAAATTAATGAATAAGTTATTAGATGTTATAACTGAGGAAGAAGCAATAAATATAATAAATTCAATAAATCGAGAGAATATTAAACCAGATAATTATGAATTATTCATTGAATTATGGGAGAAATTAGTTGAAAATTCTGAAGATAAGAAAAATGTATTGTCTAATCTTAATTTATGGATTACTATAATTAAAAAATTAGATGATAAAACATATAATTTACTATCTAAATCTATAGTGGAACTTAAAAGAGAAGATTGTTATACAATATTGGATTCCTATGAAGAATTAGTTACAGATTCTCCTGAATTTGTAGGTAAATTAATACTTAAACAAAAAGTAGTTTGTTTTAGTTATGATGAGTTAAAGAATATATTAAAAATAATAATAGAAAAAAATAAAGAGTTAGCTGATAAAATTGCTAAAAAATATAAAGAAGAGGGGTGTATACATATAAAAGAACTATATGATGAAATTAAAGAAAAAAAATTATAATTTCAAATATTTCATCAAAATAATATTTGTCTTAATATCTTGGAGAAAAAGAATATGGAAAAGATAGAAGTAAATTATTTTTGTAATGAAGGAGAATTACTGAAAAGTAATGAAATATATGAAAATAAAGAGTTATACTATATTTTTAAATAATATTTAATCTAACCTAAAAATAAATTTTAAGGGTTAAATTTTAATATTTTTATTGATCCCATTTTTCGTTTACGTATTGAATGTATGCTTGTTCATCACTTGGTGTCATTATTCCATTTCCATCCATGTCTTCATAGCCATATTTTATTTCGTTTGGTGTGAGTTCACAGTCTCCTGGACCTTCTTCACTTGCTGATGATGAAGATGATGTTTTGCTTGATGATTTTTTTGTTTTACTGTTTGAACTTACTGCACTGTTGCTACTTGATTGTTTTTTAGTATTTGAACTTACTGCACTACTACTGTTTGAGTTATGTGAGTTTTTTGATGATATATTGACTGTATTGTTTGTTGTAGCATTTAATGTGTTGTTATGTGTGGTATTATTGCTTGTTGTGTTGTTTGTGATGTGTGTACTTGATATTATGAATGTTCCACATATTATTATTGTACATATTATGATAGTAGAACAAATTAGTATTAATTTTTGATTTTCCATTTCTTACCTCTCTTTTTTTGTTATTTTATTTTTTCTATTATTATATTGTTTATTATATGATAAGGTATTTTCGTTTATTATTTTTAGCTCATATTTTAATTAAATCTTTTATTTTTAATTCTACTCGATGAGTATATCTTTTTTATTTTTTTCATTTAACTTTTATTATGTAACGATAGAAAATGGGATTTGTAAAGTCTTTGTTATTTTATTTAATTTTGTTATATTATATTAAGAAGTATTTATATAATAACATATTAAGTATATATTTTTATTTTCTTTTAATATTGATTGTATGATGGTTTTATTTACTAATATTTGATTACTTGGTATTAATTGTATTTAAGAATGTGTATAATTTAATCAGGATAATGGGAGGTATTTTACTTGAAATTTAATATAAAGATGATTTCTTTATTTTTAGTGTTATTTATCGTATTGGTTTGTATTGCTTCAGTTTCTGCTGAGTCTTCTAATAGTACATCTGTTATTAGTGATAATTCAGGTTCTATTTCAAGTTTTTCATCAAGTGTTAGTAGTAACAGTGCATCTTTTGTAACAACTACTAATGTAAATAGTAATAAATCATTAAAAGAAGATTCACAGTCAGTCACAGTTAAACATGAGTCTAATAATCAGATACAAAAGAAAGTCATATCAAAGAATATAACACAAAGTAATAATAAATTAAAAGCTGTAAAGTCTAGTTTACCTGTTGATCCATATAATGTAACAGTAATAGGTAATAATGTTCGAACTGTAAATGATTGGAATTCACTACATGAAGCTATAACTGATCAAGAAGATCAAGGTAATTTAACAGTATATTTACAAAAAGGAACTTATTATACAAATGATCCACTTGAGATTAATAGTAATGTTAATCTTATTGGAGAAAAAGGTGTTGTATATTCATATAATCCATATTCTAGTAATAATGCAATAAAAGTTAATAAGGGAACTTTGACAATTCGAAATATCAATTTTATAAATTCTAATACTAAAAATGGAAGAATGATATTTGTAGATGGTAATGCTCAGTTAAATGTTTATAATTCAACGTTTGCTGATATAAATTCAAACGCATTAGGAGCCGTTGTATATAACAATGGTGGATTTATTAGATTAGTAAATTCTAACTTCTATAATAATACAGCATCAGCTGGTGGAGCATTATATAATAATAGAGGAACAATGGTTATAAATAATTGTAAATTCATGAGTAATACTAATAATATTGATTCGAATGATGTTGAATATTTAGGAGGATCAATTTTTAATAAAGGATATATTACTGTAACTGACTCATTATTCAAATATAATGATGCAGGATTTGGTGGAGTAATATACAATATGAATTATTTAAAAATTGTTCATAGTACATTAACAGAAAATCATGCAACAGAAGGTGGAGTAATCTATAATACAGGTGCAGTTTCTATTCTAAACAGTACATTAAATAATAATCATGCAACATATGGTGGAGTATTATACACCACTGCAGGAAATTTATATATCAATAATAGTAATTTTTATAATAATTATGCATTATACGTTTATGCTGTAATTTATAATGATAATAGTATAATAAATATTGATAATTCTCGAATAAATAATAACTGGGGATCTGAAGGTGGAGCAATAAAAAATGAAGGTATTATGACAATTTCAAATACTCAGATAAATAATAATGAAGAAATTGGAAATAATTTCCATCTGTGGGGTGGAGCTATTAGTAATGAGGGAAGACTAACTCTTATTAAATGTACATTAAACAACAACAAAGCAACAGATGGTGGAGCAATATATAATGAAGGATATCTTAATATACAAAAGTCAACATTAAGTAAAAACTCTATTGAAGTTACAATCGAAGAAAATGATTATTCATATTCATTAGTTAAAGGTAATGGTGGTGCAATATACAACATAGGAACTTTGATAATAAATAATTCATCATTATATAGTAATAGTATTAAAGTATACAATGATACTGGTGATAACCCTGGATATGGTTATGGTGGAGCAATATGCTCTGAAGATGGAACTGTAACAATAACAAACAGTCAAATAAATTATAATACTGCAGATTATGGTGGAGCAATAAGTATCATGAATGGTACTATGACATTAAAAAATAATAATATAAATTATAATACAGCTAAAGGTACAGGAGGAGCAATATCTACTTTTGATGAAGAATCAAATTATGGAGATTTTAAATTAAATATCATAAATTGTAATATAAATTATAATTATGCAAAAGGTGATGGTGGAGCTATTTGGAATGGTGAATGGGTTTATGTTGGTGGAGATGTAACAATCATCAACAGTAAAATAAATAACAACAAAGCAAATCAAGATGCTGGTGCAATATGTAACTCAGGTTATATGAAAATCACTAGTTCCTCTATAAATAATAATAAAGTCACTGATAAAGATGGTTTTGGTGGTGCAATATTTAATACATATGACTTAAACATAACTAATTGTAAATTTAACAATAACAGTGCAGTATATGGTGGAGCAATAGCAAATCCTACAGATGTTACAATTACCTCATCAGTATTTACAAATAACAAAGCAAATTATGGTGGAGCAATATATACAGCTGGTGGACAAGGCAATGGATACTTAAATGTAACATATTCAACATTTTTAAGTAATGGTAAATATGATGTATACAATGGAAATGATGAATATACCCTTAAAAACGTTCACTGTGATTATAATTGGTGGGGAACAAATAACAACCCATTAACTAGATTATACAATTGTAGTACAACAAAATGGATTTATATGCAACTAGGAACATTCACAACTAAATCAAAAAATACATTGAGAATATCATTAGATCTAAACTACTACACAAATGGTAAAACAATTTCTAGAATTACAGGAACTAAGCATGTACAAGGAATAACTGTAAAAATAACAATAAAAAGCAGACATTTAAATGGAGTTTACACAGGAATAATTAATAATGGAGTTTATACAATATCTAAAAAAGTAAATTACAAAGAATTAATTACTTTAACTGGATATACACCTAATAAAACAATAACTAAAACTGTAAAAGCTACTTAAACTCCTCTTTATACTTTTTTTAAGGAAAGAATTGGTGAAGTATTTAATACTTCTACATATAATTGATATATTTTTAAAATATGTTTTTAATCATCACTTTTTTTTTAATATAACTACCTACATAGGATCCTACAAAGTTTATTATAGAAAATATAATGAATTAATAATTAATCTCCATATGTACCTGTTAATCTAAAGAAACTTGTTAATAAAAGCGATATGATAAATGTAAGAAGTAAATCATTTTGAATATTATAATCATAATCATCTATTGAATCCATAATATCACATATTTTTTTTATTTTATATTTTTAAATTATTAGTTAGAAATATGGTTTGCTTTATAATCTTCTAGTTGTGTTGTAGAAAAATCTTCATCAAGGTTTAAATCATTTATGTTTTTTTCTAGTTCGGGATTTTCTGCTAGTATAAATGTTGTGTTTTCTTTAATTTCATTTGTTTTATTAGTAGATTTTAACATTTCATCTTTTAAGTCTTGCATTTTTTGATTTGATTCTGGTGAATATTGACCATTCATTGTTTTGTTCATTAGTTGATCATATTCTAATTCGTATTTTGTGTATTGATTTTCACTATTTAATCTGTCTATTTGGTTATTGATGTATTCTTTATGACTTTGATTGTTTGTATGCTTAGATAAATTTTGAAACATTGTGATTTCTGTTCTTGTATTTGTTATAGTATCATTTAGTTTAGTTATTTGTTCTGTAGCTGTTGTACTATTTCCATTATGAATACTTGCATAATTTTCATCACTTATATTTTCAATATTACTTATTTCTTTTAGTGTTTTGTTGAAATTCTTTTGTTCTTGTTCTATTTGATAATTTTGATAGACTGTATATATTACAGGTATTAATATCAGTAAAACAATTATTATTCCAATAATTATTTTAGTATTTTTTTTCATATTATCTCCTTGTTTTATTGATCTCCAATGTAATTTCCTTGGTTATCATATTCTCCTTCACTTCCATCATTATATTCTACAATGGTTATGGGTGGACCTTCAACAGAATCATCTTGGGTTACACTTTGAATATTACCAGAATCATATTGTTTTTGTAAATCTGATTTTTGTGAATTTTTAGTTTTTGTAGTTGATTGGTGTTGTGTAACTGTATTTGTTGAACCATTATGTATAACACTATTTGTTGTGTTGTTTGTTGTATTATTGCTTATTATATTAGTAGTATTATTTATTGTATTTTTATCTAGTATGATTATGTTTGTATATATGTATGTTCCTAAGATCCCTATCATTACAATAAGTATTATTATAATTATTGCTTCTTTTCTCATTTGTTTTAATCATCTCATTCTATTTTTTTTAAAATTATTTGATTCTAGCATATTTTTTTAGTATTTATTGTCAATTTGATTATAAATTCTTATTGATCTTTAAATATCATTTATTTTATAATGTAATAATAGTAAGAAGTATTGGTAAAAGTATTTATTTATCAACGGAATTTGCTAATAATATATTAATAATTACTCATAAACTTGTTAGTTAGATATATATTTTTAATTTATATTAAAATTAAGTATTTTAAAGAATATTCTAATTTTAACTTTCTAAAACATATTTTTTTTTATTAGAATATTTATATTAATAAAACTATTCTTATATCATAAAAAAGTGACTCATGAAAAATGATGTATTTACGTAATCTTTAATATTTTAATTATTTTTATAAATTATTGTTTTTTTATATTTTATTTAAAATGATGATGTTATATAGTAAGAGTTATTAACTTTTTTTATGGTTGTATTTAAATAGTTAGGTTTTTTTGTATAAATGGGGTTATGGTTGTAATTGTTTTTTTATAATAAAGTTTATTTAAATATTATGAGTTGTTAAATGTTTTTATTCATTTTTTAAATGAGTACATTTATATAAAAAAAATAAATAAAATAATAATATAAGTAATAAATTAAATATTTTTGATATGTTGTAAGAAATAGATTTATGATAATGAGAACTCTTTTTTTCTATTTAAACGGGGATACTAAAATTTTAGAAGATAAATGATATGGTTTTATCAGTGGGATTATATTTTATCCTTTGTTTTAGTTAGGTTTTAAAGAGTGAAATTATATTTTTTTAGGATTTGATATATTTTTATTTCTTATTATGGTATGTAATGGGAATGGACTATTTTTTTGTCATGTAAAAGGAAACAAGGGATATGTGATTGAATATGAGATTAATTATTTTAGATGAAGAATTCCAAGAACTAGCTAAAGTAGATTTTAGTAATAGTTATGAAAGAAAGGTATTTGATATTAATCCTGATGTTCCTAGTATTGATAAAAAGGAAGAGGTACTTTTTAATCATTTTGATTATGGTATTGGAGTTTTTTCACCAACAGATAAATTGGATGATTTTTATATTTCTTTTTTAAATGAAAGTTCATTAGCTTTTGTTCCTTATACAATTAATGATATTAAAGGTACATTAGCATCTGAGTCTGTTTTCTCTTTTAATGATGATAAGGTTGTTTTAAATAAGTTAAAAGATGTATATGATACTAGTCAATCAGAAAATATTTATTTTGAATTTTATAATGATGAGTTTCTTTTTAAACGGCTTAAATTAAAAATATTTAAATTTGATGATTTTATTTATTTATTAGGTAAAGATGAGACTGATTATAATATCTTTTCTATGAAGAAAAATAGATTTATTGAGGATTATCCACAGGCAATTGCTATAATACAAGATAATAAGATTGTTAAATGCAATAGGAAATATTTAGAAATAGAATCTTCTAGGGATATTGTGGATATAATTGATAATGAGATTGATTTTGACTATTTTAATATAAACTCTGAACAAATTAAAAAGATAAATAATACAATTAATAATATATTAGAACAAAAAAGTTATACAGAGTCTATGCCTCTTGAAATAAGAAAAAATGATATGATACTATATTATTTTAACTTGAATTTTATCTATATTTTATATAATAATAAGCCTGCTATAATAATCTTCTTTGAAGATTTAACTAAAGAAACAATATATCAAAAGCAACTAGAAAAAGCATTACAGGAAACAATTGAACTTAATGATAATTTAAAAGGAATACAACATGCAAGTAAAACATTTATAAGTTATTCTTATGATTTAAATAATATATATTGGACTCCTGAAGTATATAAAGTATTAGAAATCAACAAGGATTACAAAAATAAAAATAATAGTATACTTGAAGATTTTTTATCTAAAAAGGATCTTATACATAGAAAAAAAATATTATCTAACTTATCTTTATCTAATCCTGATGCTAAGTTTGTTCAAAGGATAAAAACTCAAAAAGGAAAATATAAATATATTCAAACTCTTGCACATGATGATTATGATAGTAAGGGTAAGTTAATTAGAAGAATTGGATTTAATCAGGATATAACCGCTGAAATGAATCATCGGATAGGGTTAGAAAAAGCTTTAAGAGAAACAATGGAACTCAATGATAGTTTAGAAAGAATACAACATGCAAGTAAAACATATATAACATATACATATGACTTAAAGCATTACTATGGAACATCTGAAGTATTTAATATCTTAGAAGTTGATCCAGAAAAAAATAAAGACAAACTTAAAGACATATTGAATTTTGTAATGGATTTCATAGTAGAGGAAGATAAAGAACTTGTAGAAACTGCATTATTGGATATTAAACCAAGTAATCCTAATATCACAGGGATTATACGCATAATAACTGGAAAAGGAAATCTAAAGTATCTTAAATGTGTTATACATTATTATTATGATGAAAAGGGTAAGTTTATTAAATCTATAGGGTTCAATCAGGATATAACAGAAGAAGTTCTTTATCAAAAACAACTAGAACAAGCATTACAAGAAACCAATGAACTTAATGATAACATAGAAAGAATACATAAAATACAAAATACCAGTAAAACAGCTATAGGATATTCATATGATTTAAAAGATTTCTCATGGACACCAGAAATATATGAAATACTAGAAATTAACCCAGAAAAATACAAAAACAAACAATATGTATTGCTAAATGACTTTGTATCCAAAGAAGATAATGAAAGTATAGAACAAAAAGTAGCTACAATATCACAAAATAATCCTGAAATTACATTTACACAAAAAATAATAACTGGAAAAGGCAACATAAAATATCTTAAAACATTTATACATCATGATTATGATGATGAAGGTAACTTCATTAAAAGTTTAATATCTAACCAAGATATAACCAAAGAAGTTCTTCATCAAAAACAACTAGAAAAAGCATTACAAGAAACTAAAGAACTCAATGATAACTTAGAAAGAATACAACATGCAAGTAAAACATATATAACATATTCCTATGATTTAAAACATTATTCTGGAACACCTGAAGTATGTAATATCTTAGAAATTGATCCAGAAAAATACAAAGATAAACTTAATAATATGTTAGAGTTTATAATGGATTTCATATTAGATGAAGATAAAGAACTTGTGAAAAATACAATATTTGATATTACACCAGATAATCCAATTGGTACAGCAACTATAAGAGTAAAAACAGGAAAAGGAAATCTAAAGTATCTTAGATGTGTTGTACATTCATTTTATGATGAAAATAATAAATTTGTTAAAGGTATAGGATTTAACCAAGACGTAACCCAAGAAGTAATGTATCAAAAACAATTAGAAACAGCATTAAAAGATAAACAAATCTTATTAAGCGAAGTACACCATCGTGTAAAAAACAATCTACAAATCATATTAAGTTTAATAGACTTAAATCTTAACTTTGACACAGATATTAAAAATATCTTAACAAACACCCAAAATCGTATATATGCAATGGCATTAATACATGAAAAAATATATGAATCAGATTCATTATCAGCAGTAAACCTAAAAAATTATATTGAATCATTAGTTGAATCATTAATAGAACTATATGAATCCGATATTAATTTCATCTCAGATATAGAACCAATAGAATTAGAAATGGAAGAATCAATACCAATTGGATTAATGATAAATGAAATGATAACTAACACAATAAAATATGCATTTCCTAATAAGAAAAATGGAAATCTATATATAAAATTCAAAGAAGAAAACAATCATTATACTTTAATAGTAAAAGATGATGGAATAGGACTACCCGAAGATTTAGATATAGAAAACTTAACAAGTCTAGGATTAATAGTAATCACCAACCTTACACTACAAATAGGAGGAACATTCTCTATTTTAGATTGTGAAGGAACAGGATATAAAATAGAATTTGAAAAATAAAAATAAATCTTAAAAGAATCATTTTATAACTTAGGATATAATATTTAAAGTTATATCCTATTTTTTTTATGAATGATCAAGTTTTATATTGGAGTTAATATTTGACTTTATGAAATAAATATTTTAAAATTTAAAAAAAAGAATAAAAAGAAAATAAGTATTTATAATTGAGCATGTCTACCATCTTCATAATAAAATTCACCATCAGATCTTCTATGTAAATTATTATCTTCAATATATTGTAAAGATGCTTGTTCATATTCTGGATCTTTACCTACTTGTGCTCTTTCTTCCGGTGTCATGTTAACATCATCTGCTCGGCCATTTGGATGTTCTTCACTATATGATTTTGATGATGATTTTTTATTTGTAGTTGTACTAGCTATTTTTTTAGTAGTACCTGTTGATACACTATTGTTACTTGATGAATTAGTATCTTTTGTTATGTTACTTGTTGTATTATTTGTTGTATTGTTATTTGTGTTAGTTGGATGTATAAATCCTGTAAAGATAACGCCTAATAAAATAATTACAATTATCAACAAAATTGCAATGATAACTTTTGTATTCATAATATTATCCACTTCTTTTCCATGTTGATGGTTTTGTTACTTTATATAATAAACTAGACCATTTAGGATTAGATGAACCCCAATAATTATTGTTTACTGATTTTATATAACTTCTTTCTCCATAGTTATATATAGCAGATCCAATACCTGTATTACTTTTAAAGGATGATCCTGTTACTGTTATTAAGGATAAACTTGTAGCTATTGCTCCACCTTTAGATGCAGAGTTACTTATGAATTTAGTATTAATAATTTTTACTGTAGGTTTTGCTAGATTGTAAGGACTATCTAATGTTTCTATTGCTCCACCATCTATAGATGCTTTATTGTTTTTAAATATTGAATTTTTAATTACAAGATGATTTTTATAACCACTTATTGCCCCACCTTGTTTAGCACTATTTCCTATAAATGTACATCCTGAAATTGTACAATTTCCTCTGTACCATAATGATATAGCTCCTCCAACAGCAATATCTTGATAATTAGAATCTATTGCTTTGTTATTTGTAAAGGCAGTATTTGTAATTGATATTAGACCACTTCGATCTATTATTGCTCCACCACGGAAGTTACCTATATTATTACTAAATTTACAATTTCTTATATATAAAGCAGCATATTCATTATCAATAACTCCAGAATATACTGAATCATATAATGAACTGATTACTCTATTATTTGAAAATATACAATTATCAAAGATTAAAGTTCCATAGTTTGTTATCAATTGTCGTGCTCTATTATTTGTAAAGATAACATTCTTAAATGTAATTGTATATCCTTTTGAAATAATAAATGCATCACTATCATAATCACCTAAGCTAATTTTTGCATTATTTAATCCAACTATGGCCTGATTTTTATCCATTGTTATTGAACCAGTATCACCTAGTGTACTATATGTACCACCTAATAATTTAATTGTACTTCCACTACTTCCTTCTTGTAATCCTTTAAGTATTGTTCTATATGGATGATTTTTTGTACCAGTACCATATATATCACTACCACTATTACTTACATATACTACATTATTTGAAGCTAATTTAGTACTATGAACATGAGAAATATTTTGATCATTTACTTTGTAATCTGTGGTTTTTATTGAATTGAGTATTGATGTATTGGTTGGACTAGTATATGTATTCTTATTTTGTAAATTTATTTTAGTAGATGGTTCTTGTACTTTAATATTTTTTGAAGTATTTTTATTGTTAACATATTCTTTTGGTGTAATTAATTGACTATCGGCTTGATGTGATTTTTCTTCTTTAGTATTTTTTGTAACAGTATTATTCTTTGTATTATTATAATTATCTTTTATAATATTACTTTGACTAGAATCAGTTTCTAAATCTTTTGTACAATCATTTAAAGTATTATTACTTGTAGTAGTTACAATTATAGCTTGTGAATTTGTTGATGTAGTTAGACAAGTCATTGTATTATCTGCAGCAGATATAGCTGTTATTCCAATTATCATTATTAGTATTGATATAAATAATATGGTTATTTTTTTATTTGACTTCGTAACTGTTTCCTCCTCTTATTTTTTTTTAAATTTATAATGTATATTTTTTTATTTTATCAAAAAAAAAGTTCCTTTTAAAAAAGCTAATTTTTTAATATTATTATGATAGTCTATAATAATAAAAATTAAAAACATATACTTGATTATTTTATATATAACAAGTTATTTATAAATTATTACTTAATTAAGTTCATAAATGAATACTTTTTATTAAGTTTTATCCTTTATATTAACTATTGATTGTTTATTATTTTTTAAAAAAGTAATTAATTATTGTTTATTTTTAAGAAATAATCTATTTAATAAATAATATAATTATAATAAAAGCATTAAACAGTTATTATAAGAATCATGATCCACTATTTTATATTTTACTTCTATTTTTTTGATAAATTTTTAGATATCTCTAAATTGATTGTTGTATGTTATATATAAGCAGTTTAGTATTATATTATACATAATAATAAAAATTTTATATTCAAATATTAGTGATACTTATTTTATACAATTAAAAATAGAAAATAACACAAGGAAAATACACTTTAATAAAATGAATAAAAAATGTAGTTACAATCCCTAAAATAAATCCTAACAGAAATGAAATTAGAATTATAAGAATATAGATACTACTTTAAAACAAGAAAATAACAAGAAAAATTATAAAATAGAAAAATACTTCTTAAAAATATTTTTAATATATTAAAAAGAAATAAAAAGATTAATAAAAGATTTACAAGTATAAAAATTCGATAAGAATGTTGATAGGGATATATAATAAATTTTTATAAATGCCTAAATAATATTAATATTAATATTAACTTTTGATATATACTAATATAATGTTAATATTTTAGGTTTTAGGGTTTTATAGAGTAAATGATCTATAGAAATTAAACATTACTTACTTTAATCATAAAAAGATAAATAAATTAGGAATTGTATCATATTTTTTGATTATTGTATTTGGAGTTTAAATAATTCATATGATATTTATTAAAAACAAGCGAGTGTATGATTTAGAATGAAACTAGTTCTTTTGGATAAAAATTTAAATGATATAGAATGTTATGATTTTTTAAAAAATTCTGATAGACAAATTTTTGAACAGTATACTAATGTACCTGATATTGATGAAAGAAGTAAAAAATTTTCTAATAATTTAGATTATACTGTCAGTATATTTTCACCAAATAATGATTTGAGTGATTTCTATGTTTCTTTTTTGAATAAAACAGCTTTAAAATTTGTCTCATGTGATTTAACTGATATTAAGGGGGCATTGGTATCTGATATATTTTTACCTTTTAATAAAAATGGTGAATTATTAAAAGGAATGAAAGAAGTATATAAAACAGATGTTTCTCAAAAATTTTATTTAGAGTATTATACTGGTGAAATTCTTTATAAACGACTTAATTTAACTATCATTAAAATAGATGACTTTATTTATATTTTGGGAAAAGATGAAACAGATTATAATATTTTCGCTATGGAAAAAAACCAATTCATTGAGAATTATCCACAAGCAATTGCCATAATACAAGACAATAAAATTATTAAATGCAACAAAAAATATCAGGAAATAGAATACCCTAAAACTTATAATGATATTATAAATAAAGAAATTGACTATGAATCGTTAAATATAACTCTAGAACAATCTAAACAAATAGGCAATACTATAAAAAGTATATCCGAACAAGAATCTTATGTAAAGATACTTCCATTAGAAATAAAAGATAATGATAAAGTTATATATTTTTTTAACTTGAATTTTATTTATATTATATACAATGATAAACCTGCTATAATAGTCTTTTTTGATGATTTAACCAAAGAAACATTATACAAAGAAAAATTAGAAAATGCATTAAAAGAAACAAGAGAACTTAATAGTAACTTAGAAGGAATACAAAATGCAAGTAAAACATTTATAAGTTATACTTATGATTTAGAAAATATATATTGGACACCTGAAGTATATAATATATTAGAAGTAGATAAAGACTACAAAAACAAAGATAATTGTATATTAAGAGATTTTATACCTGAAAAGTATTTAAAGCAAAGAATAAAAATACTATCTAAAATTTCACCAACTAATCCTAATTTGACACTCATACAAAAGATAAAAACTCAAAAAGGAAATATAAAATATATAAAAACCGTATTCCATCATGATTATGATAATAATGATAATTTTATTAGACAAATTAGTTTTAATCAAGATGTAACAAAAGAAATGAAATATCAAAAACAATTACAAAAAGCATTAAAAGAGACCAAAGAACTTAACAATACTTTAGAAGGAATACATAAAATACAAAATGCTAGTAAAACATTTATGGGATATTCTTATGATCTAAAACATTTCGAATGGACAAAAGAAATAGAGGATATATTAGAAATCAATCCTGAAGATTATAAAGATAAAGAATATAATATATTAGGTGATTTTATATTAGAAGAAGATAGAAAAACTACAGAACAAAAATTATCTACAATCACACCTAATAATCCTGAAATAACATTCACTCAACGATTAAAAACTAGAAAAGGTAAGGTAAAATACTTTAAAACAGTAATACATCGTGAATATGATAAGGATGGTAAATTTATTAAGAGTTTAAGTTCTAACACTGATATAACAAAAGAAATAAACTACCAAAAACAACTAAAAAAAGCATTAAAAGAAAAAACTATATTAACAGATAACTTAGAAAGAATACAATCATCAAGTAAAACTTTCATATGTTATTCAGATGACTTAAAAAATTTCTCATGGACATCTGAAGTATACAATATATTAGAAGTTAGTAAAAATTACAAAAATAAAAATGCAAGTATAATAAAAGATTTCATACAAGAAGAAGATTCAAAACAAAGTGAAGAACCTATATCCACACTTTCACCAATTAATCCTACTGTTACATTTACTCAGAAAGTTATAACTGGAAAAGGAAATATAAAATATATACGAACTGTTATGCATCAAGAATATAAAAATAATAAATTTATTAAACGTATAGGATTCAACCAAGATATAACTGAAGAAGTAATATACCAAAAACAACTACAAACAGCATTAAATGATAAAAATATATTACTTAAAGAAGTACATCACAGAGTAAAAAACAACCTACAAATCATACTAAGTTTAATAGATTTAAATATCAACCTGGATACAGATATTAAAAATATATTACAAAACACACAAAATCGTATATATGCAATGGCATTGATACATGAAAAAATCTATGGATCTGATTCATTATCAAAAGTAAATATGAAAGAATATATAGAATCATTAGTCACATCACTAATAGAATTATATAATTTTGATATTAACTTTCTACCCGATATAGATCCTTTAGAATTAAATATGGAAGAATCAATACCACTCGGGCTAATAATAAATGAAATGATAACCAATACAATAAAATATGCATTTCCTGATAAAAAAGAAGGAAATCTTTATATAAAATTCAAAAAAGAAGGTGGTAAATATACATTAATAGTACAAGATGATGGAATAGGACTACCACCTGATATTGATATAGAAAACTTAACAAGCCTAGGATTAATAGTAATCACCAACCTTACAATACAAATAGGAGGAACATTATCCCTATTAGACTGTGAAGGAACAGGATACAAAATAGAATTTTAGATAATCATTTTTTCTTTCATATTCATTTCTAAGTTATATCTTTTAAATATTTACCTGTTGTACTATTTTTATTATTTATTAAATCTTCTAATGTGCCCTTTGCTACTATTTTTCCACCATTTATACCACCAGATGGTCCCATATCAATAATATAATCTGCATTTGCTATTAAATTTAAATCTTGTTCAATCACAATAACTGTAGCTTTTTTATCAATTAATTTCTGTAGAACTTTAAGTAGCATTTTAACATCCAATGGATGTAATCCAATTGTAGGTTCATCAAATATAAACACGCCATTTTTTTGTGATTTTCTCATTTCAGATGATAATTTAAGTCTTTGTGCTTCTCCACCAGAAAGTGTTGGTGTATCCTCACCTAAAGTTAAGTATCCTAACCCTAATTCATGTAACATATTTAATTTTCGTAATATCTTCTGTTCTAATTTTGTTTCATTATTTATTTTTTCTATTGTTTCATCGATTGTAAGTTTCATGAAATCTTTTATTGATAAACCATTATATTTTATTTTTTCAGCTTTACTAGAATATCTAAGTCCATCACAAGAAGAACATGTTAATTCAACATCAGGTAAAAATTGAACATCCATAGAAATAGTTCCTGTTCCTTGACATTCTTCACATCTTAATTTACCTGTATTATAAGAGAAATCTTTAGTTGTATATTCATCAGATATTTGTCCAAATAATTTTCTTAAATCATCAAATACTTTACTATATGTTGCTATTGTGCTACGAACATTAGCACCAATAGGTTTTGAGTCTATAAAATTTATTTTTTTAATATCATCTGCTTGAATATCTTTCACATGACTAGGTAATGGCTTTTCATCAATCAATGATTTAATAGCTGGATATAAACTTTCTAATATCAATGTTGTCTTTCCACTACCTGATGGACCTGTTATGGTTATTAACTTATTTTCAGGAATCTTAATCTCAAGTGGTTTAACTGTATGTATATTATCCGTTTTTAAAGTGATACAACCTTTGTCAAACATTTTATCCTTTGGTGATTTATTACGTATAATAATTTTTTCACTTTTATTTAAAAATGAGGCAATAATTGAATTTTTACTTTTTTCACATTCATCAATTGAACCTTTAAATATTATCTCTCCACCAGTATCTCCAGCATTTGGACCAATTTCAACCAAATAATCTGCTATTTCTAATATTCTTATATCATGATCAACAAGAATTACTGAATTTCCATCTTGTATTAATCTTTTTATAACTTCAATTAAACCATCAACATTACGGGGATGTAAACCAATTGAAGGCTCATCAAGAACATATAATACACCAGTTGTAACATTTCGGACTGTTTTTGCTAACTGTACCCTTTGAAGTTCACCTGTTGATAAAGTAGAACTAGATCTATCAAGTGAAATATAATCCAAACCTAAACTCATTAAAATAGAGGATATATCAAAAAATTCACTCATTATCTGCTCTGCCATTATCCTATTTTCCTCGGGTATTGTATCTAAAGCTTTCGGAATCCATTCTACTAATTCACTCAATGTCATTTGTGTTGTTTGATATAAATTCAAGCCATTTAAAAGTGTTGAATTAGCTTTCTTATTAATTCTTGCACCTTCACAATCAGGACATATCCCAGTTTTTAGAAATTTATTAATCTTCACAAGACCTTTCTCATTTTTAGCTTTCTTTAATGCTTCCTCAATTGATTTATGAGCATTACGATATACACAATTGAGATCAAACATCTTACCATTTTTACTCGGAATTACAATAACACGTTCAACTGCATCACCATTATAAACAATATCCTTTTCCTTATTAGTCAAGTCTTTAAATGGAACATCCATTCTTACACCAAGTTCACCAGCCATTAAATACATCCAAGATATACCAAATTGTTGCCAAGCTTTCACAGCACCTTCCTCAAGTGTTTTTGTCTCATCAGGAACAAGTTTAGTATCATCTACTTTTCTAACAATTCCAACTCCTTGACAAGTAGGACAAGCACCATTACTATTAAAAGCATAATCCTCTGCAGCTAAACCTTGAAATTCTTCACCGCAAGTAGAACAAACAATAGGAATATCACGAGCAACATTCATAGTAGCTTCAACTAAATGACCATTAGGACAAGTATAAGAACCACAACGAGAAAATAATAATCTAAGATAATTCAATAATTCTGTTGAAGTACCAAAGGTACTTCTTACATTAGGTGTGTTGGGCCTTTGATGAAGAGCTAGTGCTGCAGGTACATGTTCAACACTATCAACTTCAGCTTTTTTTGACTGTGAAATTCTACGTCTAGTATATGTACTAAAAGCATCAAGATATCTACGAGAACCTTCAGCATACAATACACCAAGAGCTAATGAAGATTTGCCACTACCAGAAACACCTGCAACAGCTACAATTTTATTCAAAGGAATATCAACATTAATATTCTTTAAATTATGAACTTTAGCACCTTTAACTTCAATAACATTTTTAAACATAATTAGTTCTCTCTTTTTATTTACTAATTATATCTATCTATTTAATCATATAATAGATCTATTTTTAATTTAAAAAACTTAAAATAACCAGTGTCTTATTAATATTTATTCAAATATTTGTATTCATTATTAATGTTATAAAACATTCTTTTTACTTTACCAAGGTTATATATCTTTTTTTAATTAATATTATACTTATTATATATTAATTTTTTATTCAATATTTAATTAAATCGATTTTTTTATAATTATATTAATTATATATCAGTTAAACAGGATATGATTCAATATTTATTTTTATAATATTATTTATTTGTATGTATTTACTTTAAACTTATAAATAAGTTTCATTATATATTCAATTATCATAATAAGCTTTATTTTTACTATAAACATTGACTTAAATTTTATTTTATTGTAAATACAATAAATGGGTTGTACAAAATACAATTAACTTACAAGCAAATATTACAGATCAATAATGGTAACAATGTTACAGATGGAAAAGTAGTATTTAAAATCAATGGAACAACAATAAAAGACAATAATAGTATTCCAATTTATGCAAATGTAACTAATGGAATAGCAACTCTACAATATATTATACCAAATGGTATATCAGCAAAAGATTATAATATAACAGCAGTATATGCAAATAAAGATTATTACAGAGCACAAACAGTAACATTACTAACAGCACAAAAAATAGC
Source organism: uncultured Methanobacteriaceae archaeon (assembly GCA_964399835.1). GTDB lineage: Archaea > Methanobacteriota > Methanobacteria > Methanobacteriales > Methanobacteriaceae > Methanosphaera. The sequence continues at coordinate 18,631 of CAYNSJ010000008.1, forward strand.
ATAATATATGACATTAAATACTAGTAAAACAAACAGAGGATCAAATACCACACAACTAACAGGAACAATAAAAGATATAAATGGTAACTTGATGACAGGCTCACATAAAATTGATGTAAAATTAATGGTAAAGATATAGGAAAATACATAGTAACCAATGGAATAATCAACAAAAATATCACAATACTAAATACACTTAAAAACACAAACTATGTTCTAACAGTTAAAATAGGAGAAAATAATGGATACTATTCAACTAGCTCAAATACAACCTTAACAATAAATAAGATATACAATTTCTAAATATTAATAATCCCTAAAATAAATAAAAATGAAAAATAAACAGTATATAATAAAAAAGATTTATCTTAAAAAAATAAAAAAACCAGATTATATATAATAATATTAATGTATGAAAAGATATTTAATGTAAATAAATTAAAATACTATTTACAATAATAACAAAATTATCTATGCTGATCATCCACCATCAGCTGTTATAACTGCACCATTTTCTAAAAATAATTTAGCATTTATATTTCATTATTAAACCAATTGTATCAGTAGTTGGATGAATTTCAATAAATTTTTTAAAGTCATTATTATCAATTCCAAGCTTTATAAGTAAGTTAATATATGCAACATCACTTACTGAAGATGGTGAAATAGAATATACATTTTCAATTTCATTACTGTTTTTATTAAAATCAATTTTACTAATTCCAGTTTTATTATCTAATAAATTCCAAAATGCCTCTGGACCAGCAAATCCAGGTACAGTAACACTTTCTGTTTCAACAGAGTTATTACCTTTTACAAAACTTACTGGCATGTCTAAAGTAATTGATTGTGGAATATTTCTATAATCAATAGTTTCTGAATATCCCATGATATTTCTTGCAGCGGTTATTCCTTCCATTCTTGCTACAGGTGTTAAAGTATAACCACCCGTTACATCACCAGCAGCATAAATATTAGGAACAGTTGTTTGCATCTTTTTATTGACTTTTATACTTTTATTAGGATTTAAATCTACAATATCCTTAACTATTTCAGAGTTAGGAACACGTCCTGTACAAATAAATGTAATACCTTCAAATTCACCTTGTGATGTTATTAAAGATTTTTTAGTAATTTCATCTATGTTAATGTTTTCATAAACATTAATTTTATTTAATAAATTTTTCATTACATACTCTTTAATAACAGGATCTAGTTCTTTTAAGAATGTACTACGTACAAAAACATTAATATTTGCTCCAAAACTAGAAAATAAATTGGCTATTTCAGCTGCTATTACTCCTCCACCAATTATATTCATGGTTTGAGGAACTTCTTTTAAATCAAGTATATCACTACTTACATAAGCATTTTCTGACCCTTTAATTTTTGGGATAAATGGTCTTCCACCTGTTGTTACTAAGAGATTTTTGTAATTGAATGTTTCACCATTAACACTAATAGTATCTCCATCAATTTTAGCTTCACCAAAAATGACTTTAATTCCAACATCTTCACATTCTTTTTGTTCAATCTTTCTAAGTATTTTTTGGGTATCTTTGATTTGTTTTGTTAATAGATTGTAGTCAAGTTCTGTTGAACCTTTAAGAAATCCTTTATTAACATATTTTTTTTGATTATTTAAATGACGACTTACATCATTTAATGCACATATAACCATACATCCTTCGTTTAAACATGTACCTGCAATGTGTTTTTTTTCAATTAGTATAGTATCATCATTTGATTTTCCAAGTTCTAATGATCCAATTCTGCCAGCAGGTCCAGCACCTATTACAATATTTTCCATTTAAAAAAAAGCTCCTTTATTATATTTTTTTATTTAAAAAGGGAGGTTAATATGAAATTGAATAATTTAATATACAATTTCTTAACTTTTTACTAAGGTAAGTGTTGTGTTTTCTTCTATTCTTTTGTTGTTTGTTACTAGTAATGTTGTTAATGTGTAATTAGTTTTTGATAGATTTGATGGTATTGTGTAGTTTACTGTTGCTATGCCATTGTTTAGGTTTACTTTTATTGGATTTCCATTTGTGTCTTTTAGTGTTATTCCATTAAGTTTAAATACTACTTTTCCTGTTTTAATAAGTGTATCATTGATTTTTGTTGTAATTGAAATTGAGTCTCCTGCTTTTGAGTTTGTAGAGTTTGTAATAGTTGTCATGTTAGGTGAGTTTAAAGTGTATACTTTTAAACATGCTGCGGATGGGTCTGAAATGTAATGTAAATCATCCCAATCTTTTCCATTTTTACTTATAAATGATTGATTTGCTTTTGTTTCTAAGTTTTTATTATCTAGTAATGGTAATGTACTTGGTCCTGTGATTAGTGCATATGAATTGTTTTTTGTTTGTGAGTTTAGTTTGAGTATTATTTGGAATGTATCATTTTGTGTTAGTGGTATATATTTGTTTAGTTGTATTGTTTTATATCCTGTATCTGTTGTTCCATTTTGTGTGTATTGTAATTTATCATTTATATAGATGTATGCTGTGTATTTTGATTTTGTTAATATGTATGTTCCGAATGCTGCTATGTTTTCATTTGATTTTGCTGTGTATTGATTTTTTATCCATACTTCTGTTGTGTTGTAGCCAAGAGGGCTTAATGAACCTATGGTCTCTTGTTGATAATTATTTTGATATTCTTCTGTGTTATTTAATATGAATGCATATGTAATGTATATGGTATTTAATAAATCATCATTTGTGTTATATAATTCTTCTGCATTACTTGTTCTTGCAAACATTGTATCGTAGTATGATACATAGAAGTAACCATTTTCACCCCATTCTGAACCCCAACTGTTTTTAACAATAAATGCTCCATTACCGGGAGGTGTTATGAGAAAGTTACTTTTATCATAGTTATCATCCCAGCCAACTATGGTGACTGTATGGTCTTGTATTGTGTAATTGTTATAGTAGTATGCATGTGTTGTTGGATTGTATGATGGTCCAGTTTGATCTACATAGTAATTTGTTGCTACTGCTCCGTATTTTAGTATTGCTTCTTTTATCTGATCATTGTCTGTTGCATTTTGTCTGTTTGGTATATATAGTATATTTTGTATATGTACTGTACTATTTAGTATTGGTGATATACAGCTTGCATCACAGTATGGATCTTGTGTTTCATTTACAGTTCCAAACCAACTATTTAAGTAACTGGATGAAAATATAATATTTCCTCCTATATTTGGACTGCTATTTATTCCATATAATGAATATTTACCTACTATGTTTTTCATATTATTTTCTGAGAAGTCATATGTTTTATTTAGTTGTTTTAATATATCTGATTCTAATGTACCACATGCTGCAAATGTCCAACAGCTACCTGATTCTTGTTGGTTTTTTACTGGTGTTACAAGTCCATAATCTCTTAAGTCATATTTTCCAGGTATTGGTATATATGTATCATTTGTTGTTGTGATAATTGGTATTATTGTTATGTTATTTTGTGTTCGTGTATTTGTTGGTTGTTTTATTAAAGTTAATATTGCATTTACTGTATTGTTTTGATATTTATTATCTCCTGAGTATTTTATTGTTATTGTATAATTGTTGTTTTTCCATGTGGAAGGTATATTGTATGTGTATGTGATTATTCCATTTTCTACTGTTATGTTAGTTTTTATTGTTTTTCCATTTATTTTTATACATGCAAGTCCTGTTGCATCTTCATTGATATTTGCTGTTATAGTTATTGTGCTGTTGTAATATGTTGTTATATTTTCTGTTGTGATGGTTGGTATTATCTTATTTGATAATTTTAGTGTTTGATTATCTATTGTTGCATATACATCTTTTGTGTTTCCTGTGTATGTGTTAGTTACTACATTGGTTATTTCTAATGTGTTATTTGTAAATGTTCCAGTATTAGATGTGAATGTTACAGTTTCAGGTAGTAATGTATTGTTATATGCTTTTCCTGTATTAAGTGAGTTCAAAGTTACTTTAAGTCCTATATTTGTATTGTTCATATATGTTGTATTGGTAAATGTCATGACTATCCATGTATCTGGTGTTATGCCTTGTGTTATTGTATTGAAGTCTGGATTGTTTTGTCCCCACCAATTTTTGTCAAGATTTGAGAAATGATCATCTTCAGAACATACATAATTCTTATTGTTATTTACAAATGCATTATTATTTATGATATATAATGATTTTATAATGTATATTGCTCCACCATCATTAATAGCTGTATTATTTATAAAAGATGATGATTCGATCACTGCGTTATTTATTGCTTGAGCATATATTGCTCCACCATTCTCATAAGCTGTATTATTAGTGAATCTAGAAGATGTGATTGTTGTTTGTGCATTTATAATACATAATGCTCCACCATTATATTTTACGATATTATTAGTAAATGTGTCATTATCTAACTTTATAGTACCGTCTAATTGACATATTCCAGCACCATACTTAGCATGATTATTTTTAAATTCACAATTACTTAGTATTAATGTAGAATTTAATGAATGTACAGCTCCTCCATCACCATTATTTGCAGTGTTATTGTAGAATCTTGTATTTTTTATCATAGCTTCAGAATTTGATAAACTAAAACCTCCGGCAGTTTTACCATTGTTGTTTACAAATAATAAATTATCCATATATACTATTGAATTTAATATCTTAATAGATTCTGAATCACTAGCTGTATTGTTTATAAAGCTACTATTTATTATATTTAAACTTTGACAATTTTTAATATAGAAATTACTTTGTTGAAAAGCATTATTTGAAATAAAACTACAATTTATAATGTTTAGATCATCCTCATCTTCTATATATAATACACCTGCATGTTTTGCATTATTTTTATAAAATGTTGAATTTACTAAAGTAATAGTACCTTCTTGGTTAAAGATTGCTCCACCAGCTAAAGCACTATTATTATTAACAATGGAATTTAATATATAAATATCTCCAAAATTAACAATAACACCACCATAACTCTGTACTATATTATTACTTAATGTAGAATTTATTAATGTAATATTTCCTCTATTAAATATTGCTGATCCATCAATTGCTATATTATTACTAAATGTAGTATTTGTAATAGTACAAATATTTTTGTTAAATATTGATGAAGCATTGTTGTTAATTATATTACTATTTGTTAAATTTAATGTACCATAATTACATATTGTACCAAAATCATCATATGTATTTTCAATTAAGATGTTATTAAGATTTAATGTATAATTATTTTCAATGGTAATAAATTTATAAGCATTATTTCCATTAATTTTATGGTTATTTCCATTGATTGTTAATGTATTTATAGTTCCATTTGAATTACCCCAAGTAATAGGTGTATCAACTGTATAATTACCTTCATTTAAGTATATTGTAGCTTCTGTGTTTGTTGTATCGTTTTTTATACTATCTATTGCATTATATAATTCAGTATAGTTATTAACTGTTACTTGATATTCTTTTTTAACAGCAGTCTGTAATGTATTATTTTTAGATTCTTTTAGTGTTTTAGTATTCTCTGATACTTGTTTTCCATCTGTTACAGTATTATTGCTTTCTTTAGTTACTTTTTTTGTTACAGCTTGTGATGGTGTGATAGATTTTTGATCTGATTGTTGTGACTGTTTATCTGTTGTTTCTTGTATTATATTGTTATTAGTATTCTTTGTATCTTGATTTATAGAATCTTTATTTGCATTATTATCATTTGTTATAGTTTGGCTAGAATTACTAACTGTAACTGCAACTTGACTATTTATACTATCTTGATTATCATTAATAGTAGTGTTACTTGTAGCTGCTACAGCTGTAATACCAATTAACAATAGAGATAATGTTGCAAATAGAAGTATATATTTTCTATTTATATTCAAAATTGTTATCCTCCTTTGTTAATTATTTAATTATCTATATTATACAATATATCAATAATAAATATTAAAATATTTCTTTTATTCAAATTAGTCTTATTTTTATTAATCAATAAGCATAAATATTAAAGATTATAAGTTATTCTAATAATAGATTAAACAGCTTAAAGTAATAAAGATTGGTTTAAGAGAAAATACGATAATATGTTGTATAAGCAGTAAAGAATTATTAAACAATATATAAATAAAAAAGTAATATATAGGTAATAGTATTGATTATCCGAGCAAGACAAAAACAATGTTTAAAATTTTATGTATCAAAAAAATAAGTCATTAAATAATCAATTAATAAATTAAAAAAAGAAATTATAGATATTTATCCATCTAAATAAGATAGTTTAATTAAAAAAAAGTTCAAAAAGTATTATATGGACAGTAAACTTCTTGGATGGTACTTTAACTGATAAGTTCATTAGAAATGGAAATGTATTATTATTATAAATATTAAAAAAATACATACTAAATTATAAGGAGAAATATAAATGACAAATGTACTAATAGTATCAGGACACACTGATTTAAATGATTCAGTAGCAAATAAAAAAATATTAGAAGAAATAAAAAAATCAATACCAGAAGCAGAGATAGATTATTTAAGTAAATTGTATCCCGATTATAAAATAGATAAAGAAGCTGAACAAGAAAAACTCGTTAAAGCAGATATAATAGTACTTCAATACCCAATATTTTGGTATGGAATTCCATCATTATTAAAAAAATGGATGGAAGTAACATTTGAACATGGATTTTCACATGGATCAAGTGGAGATAAACTAAAAGGAAAAAAATTAATAGCATCATTCACATCAGGAGCTCCGGAAGAAATATATCATAAAAATGAACTTGTTGGATATGAAATTGAAGACTTCTTCCCATCAATCAAAGCAACATGTGCTTTATGTCAAATTGACTTTGAAGGATTTGTGTATACCGGTGGAGTATCATATGCTATTAGAGAAACTGAATCTGATGAAATAATTAGAAAAGCAAAAGAACATTCAAAAAGATTAATTGAATTAATCAACAGTCTATAAAATAATATTAAATAACAAATTAAAATAAATTTGTATTAGTAACAAGAGCTGATTCTCAAATAATATAAATAGTTAAAAATAGTTCAAATTTACAATTGACTGTGATAGTTTAACTGATATATTATGAGTAATGTTAATAATACTGTTACTAATATTCTCTTTTTGTACTAAAATTATATTTGTTAAGATATTTTAAATTTAATCTTTCTTTTTACATACTTCAAAGGATAATAAATGATGATTATTATTTATAAAATCAGTATTATATTAAAGAAAAATAATATGCTAATATGAAATTAAAAATGGATATTAAATAAAAATCCAATGATATTTTTATATTATACTTATATAATTAAAATCGTAATATTAATTACTATTATTGATTATATTAATTTGCTCTAAAATATAATTGAAGTTCTATTCATAACTATGAATTTAATTTAATTCAATATAAAATCTACTTTTTTCATGATACAATAATGTACTTATTATCAAAATAATTATTGTTAATTTATTTTATAATAGTATTATTCTTTGATTTTACATTAATTGAAGTTGATTAGATTACTGATACATGTTTTACAATATCATTGAAATATAAATTTAAGAATAATAAATTATTACAAGAAATATATTTTTAATGAACTTATATAACGGTATACTATAAATTACAGTCTATTTATCAAATTTTACTTAATTATTTATAAGTTCTATTATATATTTAAGTACAGACAGGATTTTCTTAAATAAACTTTAGTTATTTAAATATTAATGTAAATTTTTAGAGATATGAATGTCTTATAACAATTTATAATGGTTATTATAATTGTTAAGTTTGAAAAATTTAAAAAAACTTTTTTAGGAGTGAAAAAAGATACAATATGAATTCTAATATAAAGAAGATTTCTTTAGTCTTTTTAGTATTAGTAGTTTTATTCTTGGGAATAACAACAATATCAGCAGCAGATGTATCTGATAATACTACTCAGTCATTATCAACGGATATACAAACAACAACTCAAGTAACATCTGATATTGTTAGTACTGATACATCTAGTAATGATCAGTCAGATGAAGTAACTACTGATACATCTAGTAATCTAAAGACAACAACTTCTGATATTAATACAGATACTGAAGATACTCAAAGTACTTCAAGTAATGTAAAAACATCAACTAAATCAAATACAGATAATACACAAACACAAGATAACACAAATACAAATGATATCAATACTAATACACAAAATATTGAAACTACAACAGCAAATCCAAGTACAGTAACATCAAATGAAACAAGTCAAAATATTAAAACAACAAGTAATATTTTAACAGCTAATGAAAATGGTAATTATTACTTTAATGCATCAGCAACCGATGATAACGGTACTGGAACAAGTGATAATCCATGGAAAACCATAACACAAGACAGAATAAATAATATAACTAATGGTTCAACAGCTTATATTTCTAATGGAGTATATACAGTTGATAATATTACAATAACTAATAACTTAAATATTATCGGTGAATCTACAGAAAATACCATAATAACTAATAATTATTCTGGAAACAGAGTATTTACCATTTATTATACTAGTACAGTTACTATGAGTAATTTTTCAATAGTAAATAGTAGTAAAGTATATGATAATACTACTGGTGCTAAAGGCTATGGTGGAGCAATATTTAACAATGGTGTATTAACTTTAAATAATATGTTATTTGTAAATAATACAGCAGGTCGTTATGGTGGAGCAATAGCAACTGAATATAATGATATTACTATAATAAATTCTACATTTAAAAATAATGGTGCAAGTAGTGATGGTGGTGCTATATACAATTTTAGAGGTATATTAACAGTAGATAACTCTACGTTCACAAATAATATTGCAAGTTATGGTGGTGCAATAGCTAATTATGATAGTAATTCAACTATAGACGATTCTACATTTGTAAGTAATTCAGCATATATAGGTGGAGCAATAGAAAATGATAATACTACAATGAGTATAGTAAATTCTACATTTAAAGATAATATTGCAAGCTATGCTGCTGGAGCAATAGTCAATTACGATGGTAGTTTAATTGTAAAAAGTTCTGTATTCACAAATAATAGTGCAAGTACTGGTGGTGCAATAGCTAATGATAATGTATTAAAAATAATTGATTCAAGATTCATCAATAATAATGCAACACAATACGGCGGAGCTATATTTAATGTAGGAACTACATTTATTACATATAGTGTATTGAATAATAATTCAGCTAAAATAGGTGGTTCAATAGTTACAAACGGTAATGAATTAACATTATACAAAGTAGTTTTCATAAATAACACAGCAACAACAGGTGCTGCAATAGCATCTAATGATACAAGAGTCACAATAACCTATGATTACTTTATCAATAACACAGCTATACTTGGTGGAGCAATAGCTTCTAATAATACTAATCTTATAATGTCTTATGCTAACTTTATTAATAATAAAGCTAGTTATGGTGGAGCAATAGGAACAAGAAACACTACTACAACAATAATTGACTCTGTATTTACATCAAACAAAGTAAGACACCAAGGTGGAGCAATTTATTCAGATAATTCTAATACAACAATTGAAAATACTATTATACAAGGTTCTAAAGCTGAATCTGGTGGAGCAATAAATTCATATGGAAGTTTAATAATCATTAATTCAACTTTAAACAAAAACATTGCAACAATATGTGGTGGAGCTATTGAATCATATCGTTCAACAGCAATAATAACCAAATCAAACTTCTACTTAAATAAAGCAGGAGAAACTGGTGGAGCAATAGAAAACTACAATGGAAATTTACTTCTAACTAAATCCACATTCAAATACAACAATGCAACAGTAGGAGGATCAATCTATTCAATAGGTTCACTATCTGTAGTTAATTCACAAATACTTAAAAATAATGCAGAATATGGTGGAGCAGTATCAATCACAAATTCTACAGGTGTAATAGCAAATTCAACATTAAGTCTAAATAATGCAACAAAATATGGTGGAGCAGTAAGTATATATAATTCAACAGTAACAGTTACTAATTCAAGATTAGCATATAACAATGCTAAATTAGCAGGTGGAGCAATAGCAATATACAACGGAATACTTGTCAATACAAACAACAAATTATACAACAATACAGCACCAACAAGTCCAAACATATACAACTACACAACAAAAACTACACTAAAAACAACAACAATAAAAACTAGTGATGCTAATAATTATTACTTTAACTCTTCTGTAACTGATGATAATGGTACTGGATCAATCGACAGTCCATGGAAAACAATAACACAAGATAGAATAAACAGCATAACTAATGGTTCAACAGCATATATTGCTGATGGAATATATGTAATAAACAATACAATAACCATAAATAATAACTTAAATATCATTGGTCAATCTAGAAATAATACAATAATTACTGGTAATTACTCTGGATATCGTGTATTTAATATTAATACAACTAGTGTCACTACTATCACAAATATATCTATTGTAAATAGTACTATGACTAAAGCTGATGGATATACTGTATATAATGATGCAGGAGCAATATTGAATGATGGTACATTAACTATTACTAATGTTGAATTTAAAAATAACAAAGCATTAGATGATGGTGGAGCTATTTACAACAGAAATATGTTATACATATACGACTCATCATTTATCCGTAATTCAATAGCTAATAATGATACCAATATATCAAGTACTGGTGGAGCAATAACAAATAAAAATGCAACATTATACATTAATAACTCAGTATTTATTAATAATTATGTTTTTAGTGGTTCTGGTGGAGCAATTGCTAGCTATTTAAGTGATGTAGTAATTAAAAATTCAATATTTAAACTTAATGGTGCAGAGACATATGGTGGAGCAATAGTAAGTAATAATAATTTAGTATTAATCAATGATACTTTTATTAAATGTACTGCTATTTATGGTGGTGCAGTTTCTGTAGGAAATTATACAACATTAAATAAAGGTGATACTTACGTTGATACTACTATAGTGATAAATGGATCAACATTCTTTAATAACACAGCAGTTTATGGTGGGTCAATATTTACGCATACTGGTAATCAAACTACATCTTTACATGTAACAGATACAATATTTAATAATGATATTGCAATACTTGGAGCTGATATGTATAATACGGCTGAAGATGGTAATTCATGGATTATTATTACTAATTCATCATTTTCCAATGGTAGTTCTGGAGAAGGTGGAGCAATAGCAAACTTAGTGAATGGAAATTCATTTGTATTTACAGTATCAAATTCAGAATTTACAAATAACACTGCTTCTAGTCTGGGTGGAGCAATAATTAACAGAGTAAAAACAAATAATGGTACAATAATTTTATATAATAATGTATTTAATAATAATTATGCAGAAGAAAATGGTGGAGCAATAAATAATCTTGCAGAAGAATATCAAATCACTGTAGACATATTTAATAATACATTTAATAATAATTCAGCTTTAAATTATGGTGGAGCAATATTTAATTACAATATTACATTAAACATAGATCAATCTCAATTTACAAATAATAATGCAAGCTATGGTGGAGCAGTAATAACATACAGTAGTAAAGAAACTAATATTACAGAAACTAAATTCATAAATAACAAAGCTACAAACTTTGGAGGAGCACTAGATAGTTATAACAGTACTATTTTAGTAACTGACTCAGAATTCAGAAATAATACTGCAAAATATAATGGTGGAGCAATAGATAATTTCATAAGTAGTTTAACTTTAGAAAATTCCATATTTACAAATAACCAAGCAAATAAAGGTGGAGCAATAAGTAATTACAATGGATCTTTAACAGTAAAAGAATCAAACTTTAATAATAATACTGCAATAGAATATGGTGGAGCAATAGCAAATAATGATACATTAACAGTAACCAACTCAGGATTCATAAATAACAATGCATATGCAGGTGGAGCAATAGGATCAAATGGAACATCAAATATAATTAGAAGTTTATTTACAAATAACACTGCAATTCTAGGTGGAGCAATAGCAAACAATAACACAGCAATAATAACAAATTCATTATTAAATAATAACACTGCAACAATGGGTGGAGCTCTATATAACAATATGGGTAGATCATTTATTATGGAAAGCGGATTAATTAATAATTCAGCAAAAATAGGTGGAGCAATAGCTACCAATAAAAATGAACTAACATTATACAGAGTTGATTTAATAAACAATACAGCAACAAAAGGTGGAGCAATAGCATCTAATAACACAAGAACAACAATCACGTATGCTCATGTTATTAATAACACAGCTACAACTGGTGGAGCAATAGCAACTAATAGCACTAATCTTACAGTATCATATGCTAACTTTATTAATAACACAGCCATATTTGGTGGAGCAATAGCTTCTAATGATAGTAGTGTTATAGTATCTAATAGTAAATTTATCAATAACAAAGCAAGTTATGGTGGAGCAATAGTAATAAAAAACACTACAACAGCAGTACTTAACTCTATATTTACATCAAACAAAGTAAGACATAACGGTGGAGCAATATATTCATATTCATCTAACACAACAATTGAAAATACAATTATACAACATTCTAAAGCAGAATATGGTGGAGCAGTATTTTCATATGGAAGTTTAATAATCACTAATTCAACAATAAACAAAAATATAGCAACACAAAATGGTGGAGCTCTTGAATTATATAATTCAACAACAATAATAACCAAATCAAACTTCTACATAAACAAAGCAACACAAAATGGTGGAGCAATAGACAACTACCTTGGAAATTTACTCCTAACTAAATCAACACTCAAATACAACAATGCAACAACTGGAGGATCAATTGCCTCACAAGGATCAGTAACCATAGTTAACTCACAAATACTTAAAAATAACGCAATAAATGGTGGAGCAGTAGCAATCTTAGAATCAACAGGAATAATAACAAATTCAACACTAAGCATAAATAAAGCAAAAATAGATGGTGGAGCATTATATATATACTTTTCAACAGCAACACTTACAAACTCAAGACTAGCATACAACAATGCAACTGAGGGTGGAGCAGTATGTATATACAAAGGAATATTCAATAATACAAACAATAAAATATACAATAATACACTACCACAAATCAAAAAATATGTATAAAAAAAATTAATTCAATAAAAATAATGTATTTAAGTAGTAATTTATTTACTACTATACATACTTTTATTATGGTGAAAATAAACTATTTTTAAATATTAACTACTACTTTTTTTATCAAATTCTTTTATTTATTCATTAAAAAATTGAAAAATAGCTATTTTAAAAAAACAGGATGAATAAATTCATAAATAGTATATAAAAAAGTTTGCTAACATCTACTAAACTTATCTCATTTGTTTTTCTTAAATAAGTTTAATTACTTTTTTTTATATAAATATAATATAAATAAACATAAAATTCATATAACGTATTTAAAAGTTAAAAAAAAATTTATTCATAAGGAAGAGAAAAGCATGAGAAATTATTTTAATTTATCAAACTCTCAAAAAATGATATTGGAATCAAATAATCTAAATAAGAAAAATATTCAATTTGAATTCTTATTTCCTTTATCTGATGAAAAATTTGTTAAACAGGGTTTGGATCTATTAATTAATTCATATTTAAATATTCAAATTACTAATTTAAATTCTACAATTAAACAATATTACTCTAATTATATTTCTGGAGATTATTTATTTAAAGATCTGTCTTCTAATTCTGATAAGGATATTGAAGAATATATTACTGATTTTAATTCATATTCATTTGATAATCTATTTGATGAATCTTTATACAGATTTCTTATAATTAAAACTAAAAATGACATTAAAGTAATAGGAAATGTTAGTTCTATTATATTAAACTCTAATTATGTTGATAAATTATATTTTACATTGAATAGTTTCATTGAATCTTTGAAAAAGGATATTAATTATTCAGATGTAATTTCCCCAAATTATGAACAATCTATAAAAATAGAAGAAACTTATCTAGGATCTGATTCATATACATTTGATGAAAAATATTGGAATAATCAAATCGTTGACATACCAATATATTTGTATAATATTCCAGAAATTAAAGAATTTAATCAAAAAAAGATCAGTTTAGAATTAGAATCTGATCTCATTGATAAATTAAAAGCCCTTTTGTCTAATGAAGATAATATATCAGTTTTATCATTATTTTCATCATTAATGTCAATATATCTTTCACGAACTAGAAGAGCTGAAGGTACTATTTTTGAAATAGAATCTACCTCTCAAAATATTACTTTATCCAATAATATATTAGCAATTAAAATTCCTTATGATGAAGAAAAATCATTCCAGGACATGTTACTAAATACTCAATCACAAATAAATAATTCCTTTTCTCATGGGAAATTCTCATATGATATATATAAAACATTATTAGAAGAAAAAGGAATTGATTCATCATCAGTATTAACATATTCTATTAAAAATATCAATGGAAATTCAGATATTGATTATTTATCTTATGGACTTAACGAAAATAATGCTTTAACACTTATAATAAATAATTGGAATTTGGAATTTATATATAATTCCACAGTGTATACTACTGTTCAAATGGAAAATATGGTTGATAATATTCATGATCTACTAGAAAATATCGTAACAAACAAGTGTCTTTGTAAAGATCTTGATATAGTATCTCATAAAGAATTAAAAGTCTTAAAAGAATATTCTAAAGGTGAAACTATAGATTATGACATGACTAAAACAATAGTAGATTATATTTATGAAAATGGAAAAAAATATGCTTCTAATTATGCTGTAGAAGATATGGAAAATAAGATTACATATTCTGAATTTGATAAGTACACTTCTTCTTTAGCTTCTTATCTTTCAGATAATAATGTTAAACAGCATGATGTAGTTGCTATTATGCTTCCTAGAACTTATATAAATTATGTAGCTTCTATGGGTATTATGAAATTAGGTGCTATTTTTGTACCAGTTGATCCAACTTATCCTAAAGAGAGAATTAAATATATATTAGAATATTCAGAAGCTAAATATCTATTGACTTCTGAAAAGATGTATAATAATGATTTAGATGTAGATAATTTAATTTTTATTGATGATTTAAATTTAAAAGATAATAAGACATTTGAAGCTGTGGATATTAATCCTGAAGATATAGCATTTATTACTTTCACCTCTGGATCAACAGGTAAACCAAAAGGAGTAATGATATCACACAGAGCATTGTTAGCTTGTGCTTTTACTGTACGTACTGCATGTCATACTAAACCTGGGGATATAGTAGTTTCTTATGCAAGTTTTAGTTTTATTGTTTCAGCTACAATGTACTGTGCATATGTTATAGGGGCTACTTGTAAAATATTAGATGGAGAAATAAGACGTAATTACTCTGAATTAGTAGATTATTTAGAAAATACTCATATAAATAATATGGTATTGCCAACTAACTTTGGTGTTGATTTATATCAACATTATAATTTAAAAGTAGATTATTTATATCTTGGTGGAGAAAAATTAAAAGGATTAGATAATAAAAGGATTGTTGAAAAAGAAGATTATTACTTACTCAATGGTTATGGAAGTAGTGAAACATGTTCTGGTGTAGCTTCCCTACAATTTAGTAGCAATAGAATATATGAGGATATTCCTATAGGAAAACCCCTTTATAATTCATGGGCTTACATAGTAGACTCCAACAATAAACCATTACCAATTGGTGTTCCTGGAGAAATTGCTATATCTGGTAATCAGATATCTAGTGGTTATTTAAAAAAACCAGAACTAACCAGTAAAGTTTTTGTTGATAATCCATTTGCTGATTGTGAATATAATAAAATATTATACCATACTGGTGATTTAGGTTACTGGAACGAATATGGTGAAATAGTAATAATGGGCAGAATCGATGATCAGATTAAACTCAGAGGATTCCGTATAGAACCAGGAGAAATCGAAAAATATATATTAGACTATCCAGGTATTAAATCTATAGCAATTGCTTTAAAAAATCAAAATCTTGCAGCATACTATTTATCTGATGTTGATATTGATGTGGACGATTTAAGAAGTACTCTTGAAGATATACTACCTGAATATATGGTTCCAACATTCTATGTTCATATGAATAGTTTCCCAATTAATGTCAATGGTAAAGTTGATCTTAATGCACTACCAAATCCTGAAATTGAAAAATCTGAAATAATAAAACCAACAACAAATCTTGAACAAAGAATATTTGATATATGTGCCGATATATTGGGTGTAAATGACTTTGGAATAAATACTAATCTTATAAGTCTCGGATTAAATTCATTATCAGCTATTAAAATATCATTCCAAATATCAAAAGAGTATAATGTTCAAATTACTGTAAAAGATATAAATGATTCAAAAACAGTAGAAGGTATAGTTAACAAGCTAAAAATATCTTCAGCTATAAAAACAGTTCATCATGAAAAACGTGATTTATATCCATTAAGTCAAAATCAACTAGGAGTATACTTTGAAACTATTAAAAATCCTAAAAAATTAATATATAACATTCCTATAACAGTATCACTAGGAAAAGATATTGATGTGGATAAACTTAAAAATTGTATAGTAAAACTTGTTAATAAGCATACTTATCTTAAAAGTGTTCTGATTCAAAAAGATGGTAAAATTTATCTTAAAAGACAAGACGATGTAGATGTTGTTGTAAATACTCATAAAGGAATTTGTACTAAAGAAATAAAAGAAGATTTCGTAAAACCTTTTGATTTATTTACAGGACCACTATATAGATTTGATATATATGAATCTGAAGAGGATGTATCTTTACTGATGGATACTCATCATATAATATTTGATGGAACATCTGGAAATATATTTTTAGATAATTTGATTGATGAATATAATGGTATAAATACACCTGTTGAGGAATATTCTGGATTTGACTTTATATTAGAAGAATTAGAAACAGAAAATAGTACTAAGTATCAAGAAGCTGAAAAATTCTTTGAACAAAAACTTTCTGAAGTAGATTCAGTAACAAGTATTATTCCTGATGTTAATGGTAAAAAAGAAGATGGAAAACTTGAAGAAAGTATTTCAAAATTAAATAAGGATGAAATTGATCTATTTTGTAAAAATAATTCAATAACACCAAATAATCTATTCTTAGCATCAACACTATTTGTACTAAGTAAATTTGGATATACAAAAGATATGTTACTTTCTACTATATCTAATGGTAGAGTAAATCCTCATTTCCATGATACACTCGCAATGGTAGTAAGATCATTACCAATAATTACTAAAGTAGATAGTAATTTAACTGTGCAAGATTTCTTACAATCAGTACAAGAATCATTTATGGATACAATAGATAATGAATGTTATCCATTCACTAAAATGTTTGAAAAATATGGTATGCTTCCTGAATTATATTATGCTTATCAGGTAGGTTTATTTTCAGAAAAAACCATTATTAATAAAAATGGAGAAGAAAATAGTATAAACGCAGGAACTGTAGAATTAGAAGTTCCTAAATTTAACGTATGTATATACATAGAAGAAGATGAAACAGATATTAAAATCATCATTCGATATAATGATCAATTATACTCTAATACTTTAATGGATAAATTAGCAACAAGTATAAAATTAGTAGTCAATAAGTTCAAAGCTTCAATGAGTAAAAAAATTAGTAATATTTCATTACTTACTGATACTGAAGAGAAAATATATTTAGATCAAGAAAATAATTTCAGTATAAAACCATATCAACCATTACTTAACAAAGTATTTGAAGAGGCTGTTGACAAAACACCTGATGAAATAGCTTTAATTGCAACAAATAAAATATTATCTTATGATCAGCTTAATAAAGAATCTAATAAAGTAGCAAATGCACTTATTAAAAAAGGTATTTCAGTTGGAGATAAAGTTCTTTTTAAACTTAATAGAACAAGTAAATTAATGATAACACTTCTTGGAATTGTTAAATCGGGTGCTGCATTTATTCCATTAGATCCAGAATATCCTGAAGAACGTATAAATTATATTTCTAAAGATAGTGAAAGTAAATACATTATTGCGGAAAGTGAAGAAAAAAATAACTATTCCGATAAATTTTTAGATATAAATGATTTATTAACTGAAACTGATGTTTCTAACCCAAATCCAGAACTTAATGAAGAAAGTTTAGCATTTCTTATATATACATCTGGTTCAACAGGTAAACCAAAAGGAGTAATGATAAGACACAGTGGTATAACAAACTATATCAATTCTGATAAAGAAAATACCCCAATATATGCTATTAAAAACGAAGTAACAAGGATGTTATCAATAACAACAGTGTCATTTATTGCTTTCTTACGTGAAGTATTAGCAACAATAGTAAATGGAGTACCAGTAGTATTAGCTAATGAAGAACAATCAATTAACCCAATAGAACTAACTAAGTTAATTAAAAAAGCAGGAGTTGATGGTTTATCAGGAACTCCCTCTAGATTACAACAATATCTTGAGATAGGAGAATTTGCATCTGTACTTGATAACTTTAAAGTAATTACAATTGGTGGAGAAAAATTCCCTCAATCATTATATCCATTACTACAAGAATATACTCATGCAGAAATATATAACTCATATGGACCAACAGAAGTAACTGTAGCTTCACATGGAAAATTAATAGATTCACCAATAGTATCAGAAGGAAAACCATTACTAAATGTAATAGATAAAATAGTAGACTTGGATAATAATCCGTTACCACCCTATATTATAGGTGCAATATCAGTAGGTGGAGCAGGAGTATCCAAGGGGTACTGGCATAAACCAGAACTCAATGAAAAATCATATTCTATAGAAAATGGAATACGATATTATAATACAGGAGATTTAGGATATAAAACGAATACTGGTGAATTATTTGTTGTAGGAAGAGCTGATGCACAAATAAAACTCAGAGGATTAAGAATAGAAATTGGAGAAATTGAATCAGTAATCTTAGAAAATAAAGAAATAAACTCAGTAGCAGTAACAGTAAAAACAATAGAATCAGTAGAGTATTTATGTGCTTATTATACAAGTAACAAAGAAATAGATATTGAAAAATTAAGGAGTACAATCAGTAAAAAGCTAACAAATTATATGATACCAACATATTACATACGAATGGATAAATTCCCATTAAATCCAAATGGTAAATTAGATCTTAATAAATTACCATTACCTAATATAATAACTGATAAAGAAGAAATTATAAAACCTGAAACTAAACTTGAAAAAGAAGTATTTGATATATGTTCTGATATACTAAATAAATCAAACTTTGGTATAACAACAAATCTATTCAATATAGGATTTACATCATTAACAGTTATTAAATTAGTATCTGAAATATCAGAAAAAATTGGTGTAGAAGTTAATCTTACAAATATCATGAAATCAGAAAATATCAAAGATATTGTAAAAGAAATAAAATCATCAAATAAACGTGAAGAATTTAAACCACATCCAATTCAAGAATATTACCCATTAACACAAAACCAAAAAGGAGTATACTTTGATTGTGTGAGAAATCCAGAAAAACTCATATACAATGAACCAAAATACATCAAATTTAGCAATATAAATCCAGAAAAACTCAAACAAGCAGTACTTAAAACAATTGATAACCATTTTTATATAAAATGTAAATTTGTTAAAAAAGATGGAGATATATACCAACAAAGAAATGATAAAGACATAATTGATATTCCAATATATGAAAAAGAATTCACAAAAGAAATATTAAATGAATTTGTAAGACCATTTGATATTATAGATAATCACTTGTTCCGTTTTGAAATATATCATAACCAGGATGATACGTATCTTTTATTAGATTTCCATCATATAATAACAGATGGTACTTCAATGACTATATTAGTCAATGATATTTTATCAGCTTATGATGGTAAAAAACTACAAGGAGAAATAGCTACAGGATATGACTTTGCACTTGATGAAAAAGAAACTGAAAACTCATTGTTATACAAAGATTCTGAAGATTATTTCAATGACAAAATGAAAGATTTTGATGAATCAACAGTAATCTCACCAGATTTAAATAGAAAAGAAGAAGAAGGAAAACTTTCATTAGTTGAAACATTTATGGATAAATCATTGATTGAAGATTTTTCTAAAAAAGAATCAATAACACCAAACAATTTATTCTTAGGAGCAACATTATTAACTTTATCTAAATTTGTATATAACAAAAATGTATTAGTGGGTATGATATCCAATGGTAGAAATAGGGTAGAGTATAAAAATACTTTTGCAATGCTTGTAAAAACATTAGCATATCCAATAAAAATTGATACTAATGTAAATGTTAAAGATTATCTAGAACAAGTTCAAGATACACTTTTAGATGTTTTAGACTTTGATTCTTATCCATTCTTAAAAATATCTGAAAAATATCAATTGAATCCTGAATTCTTATATGCATATCAATCAGGTTTAACATCATCTGTGGATTTAAGTGATAAAGATGTTGATGTTGTTAAAATTGAGAATGATTCTCCTAAAGTAAAAATATCATTGGTTATTGAAGATTATGAGGATAAATTTAGGATTATTGCTGATTATAATAATGCTTTATACTCTGAATCATTGATAAAAACATATTTGGAGTCAATTAAAACAGTGATTAATACAATAATAAATAATTTTTCCATTAAACTTAATGACATAGCACTTGTTGATGAAAATGTATATCCTGTTGGAAATATTAAATTACGTGAAGAAACATTAGCCAACAAAGTATTTGAAAATGTTGTAGAAGAACATAAAACAGATCTTGCATTATATGCAACTGATGGTATGTTTACATATGATGATTTAAACAAGAAAGCAAATAAAATTGCTAATTCATTGATAAAGTTAGGAGTTCAAATAGAAGATAGGATAACCTTAGTATTAAATAGGGATAGTGATCTTATAGCAACTATACTTGGTGTAGTAAAAAGTGGTGCAACATTTATACCATTAGATCCAGAATATCCAAAAGAACGTATTGATTATATATTAGATGATAGTGATGCAAGATATATTATTATAAATGATCATTATCTTAAAGAAGGTAAAATAAGCGAAGATAACTTAAATAAATGTTTGAATATTAATGATTTATTAAAAGAAGTAAATGATACTAATCCTACTCCTGATTTAACAATGGATAATTTATCATATATGATTTATACATCAGGATCAACAGGTAAACCAAAAGGGGTAATGTTAACTCATAAAGGATTAACAAATTTTGTTTATCCACACAAAGAAAGTGCCATGATATATGGTATAGTTAAAAATATTACAAATCATTTATGTCTTACAACGGTCTCATTTGATGTATTTATTAAAGAAATATTCGTTCCTTTACTAAATGGACTTACAATAACATTATCTAATGAGAATGAAATGAATAATCCACTATTAATAGCTCATTTAATTAAAAGAGCTGGTGTAGAAGAATTCGGAATAACCACATCTAGATTAATACAATATTTAGAAGTAGATGAATTTAAAGATGCAATGAAACAGATCAAGGTTACTGTATGTGGTGGAGAAGCTTTTACTCCAAAAATATATGATTTGATGAAAAAATGTTCTTCAGCTGAAATATATAATGGATATGGTCCAACAGAAATTACGGTAGCTTCTCATTCTAAACATATGGCAGAAGGAGAATCTAGTGTTGGAAAAACATTCTATAATGTATTTGATATGATTGCTGATTATGATGGTAATCCTGTACCAATAAATGTTGTTGGTGAACTTTATATTACTGGTGCTGGTCTTTCAAGAGGCTACTGGAATTTACCAAATAAAAATAAAGAATCTTTTGTAGAAATAAATGGACACAGATACTATAAAACAGGGGACTATGCTAAGAAAGATGAGACAGGTAATGTTACAATTCTTAGTCGTATTGATAACCAAATAAAACTTAGAGGATTAAGAATAGAAATTGGTGAAGTAGAAAATGTAATATTAGAGTATCCTAATATTAGTTCTGTTGTTGTTATGATTAAGAAAATTAATGGTAGTGATCACCTATGTGCATACTTCTCTAGTAAAGATAAAAAGAAAATCAATATTGAAGACCTTAAAAATGTAGCTAAAGCACAATTAACTAAATATATGGTTCCATCAGTATTTATACAATTAGATGAACTTCCAAAAACACCAAATGGTAAAATTGACAGGAAAAGTTTACCTGAACCAAAACTTGCAGAGGCTGAATATGTCAAACCAGCAGATGATCTTGAAAAATACTTTGCTGATTTATTTGCAAAAATATTAGATATTCCTAAAGTAGGAGCAACAAATAGCTTCTTTGATTTAGGAGGGACATCACTACTTGCAACAAAAATCATAGTAGAAGCAATAAAAGAAGATTATGAAATATATTATGCAGATCTTTTTGCTAATCAAAGTCCTAGAGAACTAGCTAAGTTTATACGGGGAAATAAAGAAGAAGAACATATTGATGAATATAAAACATTTGATTATTCAGAAATTGATAGTATATTAAATCAGAATAATTTAAATAATTTCAAAGTAGGAAAACCTAACAAATTAGGTAATGTATTGTTAACTGGAGCTACTGGATTTTTAGGAATACATATACTAAAATCATTCATTGAAAATGAAGAAGGTAAAATATATTGTATGCTAAGAAAAAGTAAATCAATGGATATTGAAACAAGATTAAAATCATTACTCTTCTATTACTTTGAAAATAATTATGAAGATTTATTTGGTTCAAGAATATTTATGGTAGAAGGAGACATTACTAAAGTAGAAGACTTTGAAAAATTATCAGATTATAATATTGATACATTAATAAACTGTGCAGCAAGTGTTAAACATTATGCCTCAGGATCTCAATTAGATAAAATTAATGTAGGTGGAGTGGTTAATTGTATTGATTACTGTATTAAAAATGATGTTCAATTAATTCAAGTATCAACAATAAGTGTTGCTGGAGCTTTAAAATTAGAAGATAATACAGAAGATTTAATTTACAATGAACAGAATTTATATGTAAATCAATATTTAGATCATAAATATATTTATAGTAAGTATAAATCAGAATATGAAGTTTTAAAAGCTATTACAAAAGGATTGAATGGAAAAATAATGCGTGTTGGTAATTTAATGGCACGTAATGCTGATGGAGTATTCCAAATTAACTTCAATACTAATGCATTTATCACTAGATTAAAATCATATAATGTTCTTGGATCAATTCCTTATTTAGCTTTACAAAAAAGTGTTGATCTATCTCCAATAGACAGTACAGCAAAAGCTATATTAATGCTTTCTAAAACACCAAAAGAATGTACAGTATTCCATCCATATAATAATCATAAAGTATTTTTATATGATGTTATATCAGATATGAATGAATTAGGTCTTAATATTAAAGGTGTTGAATATCCTGAATTTGAAAAACTAATGAATAATCTTTTATCAAATGATTCTGAATCTGAAGAGTTATCACAGATTATTACAACATTAAAAGAAAGAGGTAGTGCTGATGTAACAATGACACCTCTAAGTAATATATATACTACTGATATATTATATAGATTAGGCTTTAAATGGTCTTTAATTGATGATATTTATCTTAGAAACTTCTTAGAATTCCTTAAAGATATGGATTTCTTAGAATTATAATTTAAATATATGAAAAATTTTAATTTATTAGTTTAGGTTAAAACTGAAGATAATAAATTTGATAATATTGCTGTTTTATAAAAAATAGTAAGCGATATTAATTATACAAACGTTTAGTATTTAATAATAATAACATAATCATAAATCGATAAAATATTTACAAATTTTATCTATTTAACCTTTCTTTTACTGTTGTAAAGCATTCTTATTTCTATATTACCTTAAAATGAGTAAGGTTATATATAAAATTGTTTATAATATATTAATATAAGGAATTAATAATTATTTAGTGTTTATCTCAATCAATTGGATATTTTATTGAGAATTTTTAAGAATTTATATAACTCAATTAATATTATAGAGTTTCTTATTTTAGTAAATATTATCTATTGATAATAGGTTATGTAGAAAGTTTTTTAAAATAATAAAAAATATTTTCAGTAGCATAAATAAAGAATTTAGATATAATAAAAATCAAAATAAAATTGAAATAATAACTTTTAAGAGAAAATATTGAATTTCTAATGAAAAATAAAAAAAACAATAATATTCAATATCAGTTAATGATATTAATTAAACAGGAGGATAATTAGTGATTTTATGTATCAAAGATCGTATGAGTTATTGAGTAAAAAATTTAATCAGTTTTTGATTCCAACGATATTAATTTCAATGACAATAAATGTTATAACTGTTGTTGATGCATTAGTTGTTGGTAATTTTTTAGGACCACTTAGTTTAGCAACAATGGTTTTAATAACACCTATTTTTGCCATGAGTGCTGCAATATATTTATTATATGGATTAGGTGGTTCGACATTAATATCAATTGCAAAAGCTGAACGAGATGAAAAGAAGGCTAATCAAATATTTACTACATCAATACTTTTATTAATATTGACAGGTATAATTATAGCAATTATTGGATTTTTGTTCATAATGGATATTACAAATCTGTTTACACCAGATCCAATTTTAAGAGGATTGTTTAAAAATTATGGATTAGTAATTTTACTCGGATCTCCATTTTGTTTAACAGTATTAGGTATTCCATTTTTAATGCGTGCAGATAATCAGCCTAATTTAGCTTCACTAATTGTAGTTGTAGCAAATATTTTAAATATAGTAATTGAAATATTTTTGATAGTTTACTTTAAAATGTCTATTATTGCATCAGCATATTCATTTGTAATTGGATGTATGTTTAGTTTAATATTAATAGCTAAATATTTTAGTTTAGATGAGAGAACATTATATTTTGATCGTGAAGGATTAAATCTTAAAAAATTTGTTGAATTAACTAAAGAAATATGTTCATCAGGAATATCAGCTGCATCTTTTCAGTTTTTAATGTTGCTAAAGTCATTTTTACTAAACATGATACTCTCTTTATTAATTGGTGCTGTTGGACTAACTGTATATGGAGTATGTTACCAGTGTATATGTTTAAGTTTTATTATCGTATCTGGAATAGCTCAATCTATGTCTCCTTTAGTATCAACATTTTATAAGGAAAAAGATTCATCAGCAGTTAAATATACATTTAAAAGAAGTTTAAAAATGCTTATAATTCCGCTCATAATATATATTGCATTAATTGAAATATTTCCAGTACAAATATTAGGAATTTTTGGAGTTCATAATCCTTCAACAATATCCATGGGAATTACAGCTATAAGGTTATTTGCTTTTAGTATTATTTTAGTAGGAATAAATTTCTTATTAATATATTATACACAAGCTATTCAGGAAAACAAATTATCTTTATTTATTTCAATATCTGAGGGATTATTATTAATTCCTATAGCTTTAGTATTATACAAAGTAATGGGTATAAATGGAATCTGGTTAGCCTTTTTAGTAACCGAATTAATAACATTAATCATAACATATATTGCTATTAAGAGGATATTAAACAAATCTCAAGGTAAACTCAAAACACTTTTCATGCTTGAAAATGAGAAAAATGAGGATGTACTTGAATATTCTTTAGATATGGATAATAGTGAAGTAGTAGATTTATCAGAAAAAGTAATTGAATTTTGTAATGAGAAAGGATTAAATAAAAAAACATCCGTATTAATAGGATTGACTATTGAAGAAATGAGTGTTAATACAATTGAATTTAATGAAAAATCTAATGAGAAAATGGATATACTCATTAAAATTCAGAAAAATCAGGTTATATTATCATTTAAAGATAGTGGAAAAGAATTTAATCCAGTTGCTTATGTTCCAACAGAAGAAACAAATTTTGGTAATATTGCTGTTTTACAAAAAATAGCTGATGATATTAGTTATGCTAATGTTTTAGGAATTAATAGTACTATAATAACTATAAATAGATAATAATCTAGATATATAATTATCTATTTATGCTTTTTTTTTAAAATAGAATTATAATAAATTTGATTTATAAGTGAATTCTACTATTATATTTTTCATGTTAATACATAAATACTTAAAATAATCAATATAAAATAACTAAAGAAAATTATTACATACACTTTATTATAAATATTAAATTAGATACTATTTTATTTATGTAATTATTTATGGGAGAATTATTTTTATGGTACTTAATCAAAATAAGGTTCAAAAAGTATTGAAATATAGATGGGTAATATTTACTGTACTATCTATTGCTTATTTCTTTGTATATTTCCATCGTGTATCTGTTTCTGTTGTTGCATCTGATATGATGAAAACATTAGGTGTGGGTGCTGCAGGTATAAGTATGTTAGGATCCGCATATTTTTATGCATATACGGCATGTCAATTACCTAGTGGTCTTTTAGCTGATTCATGGGGAGTAAAAAAGACTGCTACAGTCTTCATATTTTTAGCTGCAATAGGTTCTATTTTAACTGGTATTTCAACTAATTTCTATGTTGTTTTGTTAGGTCGTGTATTAATTGGTATTGGTGCAGCAATGGTATATATACCTGTTATGAAAGTACTTGAGTTATGGTTTAAAAAACAAGAATTTGCTACAATGAGTGGTGTACTATTGGCCATAGGTAATATTGGTGCATTATGTGCAGCTGGTCCATTGGCGATAGTTTCTGCAATGATGGGTAGTTGGCAAATGGTATTCATGGTATTAGGTATATTTACTGCAATATTAGCTATATTAATTTGGTTTACAGTTAAAGATTCACCAAAAGATATTAATTGTCCATTAATTGGTGAAATTGAAGCTGAAGAAAATAAAGAAGAATATACTCCTGTTTCTGTTGAAAGGATGCCTATGGTTGAAGCTTTAAAAATTACATTTACTAGTGGGAGAAAATTTTGGCCATTAGCTTTATGGTTTTTCTTTGCTTATTGTATAATGGTTTATCAAGGATTATGGGGAGGACCATTCTTTGAAGGTGTTCTTGGATGGAGTAAAACAATATCTGGTGTAGTATTATCAATGATTGCTGTTGGAATGATATTTGGATGTCCATTTGCAGGAATATTATCCGATAAGATATTACATTCTAGAAAACAGGTATTATTAATAGGAACAGGTGTTAATATAATCTGTTGGTTTATACTTTGGATAATATCAGGTACTGTAACAAGTATTATTGTTTATTCAGTTTTAAACTTTTGTATAGGGTTCTTTACAGGTTTCTATGTAGTATCATATGCTCAAGTAAAAGAATGGTTTCCATCATCAATGGTAGGGACAACAACTGGAGCAATAAATTTATTCCCTTTTTTAGGTGGAGCAATATTTATGAGTTTAACTGGTGGAATGATCACAGCTAAAAATGGGGTATTAGCACTTGCACAATTTAAAAGTGTATGGTTACTATTATTTGTACTCACAATTATTGCATTTGTATTTTTATTATTCTCAGTTGAGAAAAAAGAAGAAGATGAAATTGTCAGAGAATAAAGTATATTTCCACTTTTATTTTTAAATTAGATATATTCTTTTTTTATTTATTTTTCTTATTTTTTAATGTTGATCTTTAAAGTTTTTTATTAAAAAAAGAGTAATTAATAATGAAATTATTTAAATAGTAATTATTTATCTAGTAACTTTATTAGTTTTTATAAAGATTTATTATATTTTTAAAAAAAGAAGATAAAGGAAAAGTTCAACGTTTTATTTACTTAATGTATACATAATAGTTTATAAATGATTAAATTATTATTTTACTATTCCTAAGAGGATATATAATCTAGCAGTCAAGTAAGATGGTGCATCGATAGATTTTTTCCAGTAGGGAAGTGATAAAATTAAATCTATTACAAATAATATAAATGCTAATGGGAATAATCCTATTAAATTTAGCAATATTAACCACCACCATGTCATCATAAAATAACTAAAAAACCATTCTAAGATATCATAATCATCTGTTGAATCCATATTATCTACCATTTTTTTATTTTATATATTATTAATTATTAAATTCACTTGCACGTTGTCTTCTAGTATTTGCTGTATCATTACTTATATCACATATACTTTCTAGTTTATCTCCACCTGTTGCTGCAACTCTTCTATTAGCTTCTGCTTTTGTTAGTTCTTCTTCTGTTTCTGAATCATATACTTCTGACATCTCTTGATTTGTTGATAAACTAGTTTTTGTATTTGTTTTTTTATTATTTAATGTGGATTATACTTGTTGGCTTTTATTATGTATTGATTTTCTTTATTTAATCTTTATTACTTTAATCATGGATCATATATGTTTATATTAAAATTTTATTAATTATTAATAATTTTTTTTATTAATAGATCGTATTATATATATAATAAGTTAAATACTATTGATAAAAGTATTTTATAATTAATTTAATTTCCTAATGATATATTAATAGGTATGTTTAAATAGGTTAATTGGATATAGGTTTTTATTTTATAGTATAAATAGTTGATTCTATGTCTATTAGAAAATGAAGTTATTTATATGATTTTTTTTAGTATAGTTTCATTTATATAAAACTATTTATTATTAATATATATAATTAAAAGAATTAATTTACAAATTAAAAAAAGTCAATTATAAATAAAAAACAAAATTAAAGAGATAGATGCATAATAGAACAAAAACATTAAACATATATCTAAACTCCTATTTTGATGATTATAATAATTATCATAAAAAAATATTCAAAATCAGACTAAAAAAATACTAAGGTGATGTATATGGATTCTACAAAAAAAGATAAAATCATAGGTTCCCTAATTGGTGGAGCAATTGGTGATTCATTAGGTTATGAAAAAGAGTTTACACCTAAAAATAAAATTATAACTAAATTTGAGGGTAAAGAACGAATTTCATCAAATACTCAAATGACATTATTTACAGCTAATGGACTTATATGGAGAGAAACTCGAAGTGCTTATAAAGGAATTTCTTTATTACCTCCTGTTGCACTATATTATGCTTATATTGACTGGTTAGATACTCAAACTAATGAAGAAAATGGTAAAAATTTCTGTTGGATAAAAAATGTACCTCAATTAAATGTTAATAGAACACCTAGTGATACATGTATTGAATCTTTATATGCAAATAAAAATAAACCTAAACCATCTACTAATAAACATAGCAAAGGATGTGGAGCAATCACAAGAATTGCACCATTAGGATTATACTATGAAAAAAAATTTGTTATTAAATTCACAGAAGATATATGTGAATTAACGCATTGTAATCCTCTTGCAATAATACCCTCATTAATTTTTGCAACTATGATAAATATATTGGTAAATACAAATACAAATATTAAAAATGCATTAGATCAAGCAATATCCGAATGTAAAGAAAAATGTAATGGAATTGATTCACAAGCTACGGATTATTTTTTAAAATTAGTAAATATTTCTATCAAATTATCTAAATTAAATATTTCTGATAAAAGTTCTATTGATCTACTTGGAGTCGGCTATGTAGCAGAAGAAACTTTTGCTATAGCAATATATTCCTGTTTAAAATATCCAAATAGTTTTAAGGATGCAATAATATGTGCAATAAATCATGAAGGTAATACTAATGGTACTGGTTCTTTAACGGGTAATATAATGGGAGCATATTTAAATTATTCTAATATTCCTTTAGATTATATAGAGAAGGTAGAGTTAAAAGATGTTATTTTAGAAATAGCTCAAGATTTAACAGAATCTCCACCAGGATATGATGATTATGATGAAAAATGGTATAGTAAATATGTTCACAATTTAGTTCCTGAATACCTAAATTAATAAAAAAAAAGCTTAATAAATTTTTTAGTTTTACATATAATGTTCATCTAGTAGGGTATAAAGAATGAATAATAACCATTTTAACTATTTTCTTATTATTATATGAAAAATCATGTTGCTTCGCAAAATAATAAGTATTTATATTATTTTTTTTCAATAGTTTTATCTATGCAGAAAGATATAATTAATAATATAAATTTAATATTTTTTAAAAAAAGGTTAATTACATGTTTACAAAAATTTTAGATAACAATTTAGAAGAATTAGATCAATTCAATTTTAAGAAAATCTTAAGTATAAATAACTTAAAACAAGAAAATAATATTTCAGATATTGATAATGTTACTAAAGTTGTATTAGATAATTTAAAGGAATCTATAGGAGTTTATGCTCCAGTTAAAGATTTTACTGATTTTTATGTAACTTTTTTAAATAAATCATTGTTAAACCATTGTTTTTTTAATCTCAATGATGTAAAAGGTTCATTTATCTCTGATGTTTTTCTTAGTAATAATAAATTGATTAATATAATGAAAGAAGTTTATAATACAGGTCAAACTCAAAAAATATTCGGAGAATATCATGAAAATGGAAAGGTTTACAATAAGTTTGTTATAAAAATTATTAAGATAGATGGTTTCATTTATATTATAGGTAGAGATACTATTGACTATTCATCATTATCTGTTGAAATAGAAAAACTTTTTGATAATGATATTACACCAATAGCTATAATCCAAAATGGTCGCTTTGTTAAATGTAACCAAAAATATCTAGATTTGTATGAATATCATGATTATGAAGATATTATTGGTAAAGAGATTAGTTATCAAGAACCATCTAAAGATTCTATTGAAGTAATTAATAAAAATATCAATAGAGTATTAAATGATAAATTATCATCTCTTACATTTCCTATGAAATTTATGAAAAATGATGAATTACATTATTATTTTAATATAAATATTAGTTATATCCTATTTGATGGTAAACCAGCTGTTTTAGGTATATTTAATGATATTACAAAAGAAGAACAAAATAGATTAGAGAAGGATAAAAAAGTTAAAGAAGCCTCATTTTTAGATGAGAATTTAGAATTGATACAATCAGCAAGTAATACTGGTGTTATTTATCAATATGAAGATAAAATCATACATTCATCTAAATTATATGATATAATAGAAAGAGAACCACTTCCTGAAGATGATAATGAGGATATTGTGGGAAATTATGTAATTGATGAAGATAGATCACTACTAGAAGAGAATTATGCAAAACTTAAAGATAAAAAAGATGGAAATCTCGATTTTATTATCAGAATACGTACAGCAAAAGGAAATTTAAAGTATATTCATTATTTTGTAAAAAAACATGAAGAAGAACATATTCTAGAAAATATATGTTTTTGTAAAGATGTTACTAATGAACAGTTATATTTAACTAAATTAGAAAAATCTTTAAATAAATCTTTAGCATTGGAGGATAAGTTGCATCATATTCAGAGAATAAGTAAGACTGGTATGAGTTATTCTAATGATCAAGGTAATATGGAGTGGTCTTCTTCTGTATTTAATATATTAAAAGTTGATGAGGAAGATTATAGAGATTATCATGGTGATCTTTTTGAGTTTGTGTATGATGCTGATATTCATTATTGGTATGATGCTTATAATGAGTGTTCAGTAGATCATCCTGAATCTAGTACTGTGTTACGTGTTAAAAATGGTGATGGAGATCTTGTTTGTATAAAAACTTATATATTATGTAATTTTGATGAAGATGGAAATGTAACTGGTCATATTGACTTTTATGAAGATTTAACAGAAGAACTCGAAAAAGAGCATCAGTTAGAAAAATCTTTAAATAAATCTTTAGCATTGGAGGATAAGTTGCATCATATTC
>CAYNSJ010000008.1:50664-54790 GCA_964399835.1 uncultured Methanobacteriaceae archaeon
GGAAATGTAACTGGTCATATTGACTTTTATGAAGATTTAACAGAAGAACTCGAAAGGGAACATCAGTTAGAAAAATCTTTAAATAAATCTCAAAGATTAGAGAAAAACCTTAAGAAAATTCAGGGTATAAGTAAAACTTCCATGACTTATATTGATGACAAAGAGAATAATGAATTAAAATCTAAAAATAATTCTTCTCTAATTAAAATAGATCCTAAAGAATATTCTGGAACTAAAATTAAGAATATACTTAAGGAGGATAAATATATATGGATAGAAAATCATTCTAAATGCACATCTAAAAATCCTGAAGCATCATTTATAATAAAAGCTATTTCAGATGAGGATGAGATGATATATGTTCATATATATGTAGCATATGAATTTGATAGTGATGGCAATAAAATGTCACATGTTAATTTCTTCCAGGATATAACTGATGATATTGAAAGAGAAAACAAATTAAAAGAGGTATTAAAAGAGACTTTAAAACTTCAAGATAATTTAAATAGAATTCAATCAGCAAGTAAAACAGCAATTGGTTATTCAGAAGATCGTGATTATTCTAAATGGACTCCTGAAATATATGATATATTAGAAATAAATCCTGAAGATTATAAAAATAATACAAAAAATCTTATTAAAAGATTTGTAATTGATGAAGATTTAAAACTTAGACAAGAATCAATATCTCAACTTTCTCCTGAAAATCCTGATGTTTCATTTACTCAAAGAGTAAAAACGGGAAAGAATAAAATTAAATATATTCATACAATCATTCATCAAGATTATAATAAACATGGTGAAGTTATTAGTCGTGTAAGTTTTAATCAAGATATAACTTCAGAAGTAAAAAATCAAAATCAGTTAAAAGTTGCATTAGAAGATAGAGAAATGTTACTTACGGAAGTTCATCATAGAGTAAAAAATAATTTACAAATCATTCTAAGTTTAATAAACTTAAATAAAAATTATCAATCAGATTCAGAAATTATTTTAAATAATACAGAAAATCGTATATATGCTATGGCATTATTACATGAACAAATATATGGATCTGATTCTCTGTCTGAGGTTAATATAAGAGATTACATAGATTCCCTTGTTGAATCTTTATTAGATATGTACGACTCTGATATCAAATACCATTCAGATATAGAGTCAATAAATTTAGATATGGAAAAAACTATACCATTAGGACTAATAATAAATGATTTATTAGTTAATTCTATGAATCATGCATTTCCAGATGGTAATGACGGTAATGTTTACATTAAATTTAAAACAGAAAATGATCGTTATATATTAACTCTTCAAGATGACGGAATTGGATTACCTGATGATTTTGATTTAAATAATCTTACAAGTATGGGTTTAACTATAGTTAATAACCTTATACTTCAATTAGATGGTAACTTTAATACATTTGATTGTAGTGGTGCTGGATTTAAATTAGAATTCAAAAAAGAATAATCTCCTTTTTTTTCTATATTTTTTTATGAATGTAAATCTTTTTTAATATTTTTTTTTAATTTCTCTAAAAAACAATTTGAAAATTAATATTGTTTTAATATTATAATTTACTAGTGAGATTGCAAAAATTATTGTTTTAATTTGATATGATGATTTTATAAATATTTGTATAATGTGATATATATTTATATTATAAAAATTTAAGTTTTAGACATTATTATTAGTAATATTAATTTAAACTATAAAGTAATTGAAAGTTAAAGTGATAACTATAAATTTAATTAAATTTATTATAAAAATAAGTTAAATATGCATTTCATCTTTAAAATGAATATTTAATATTTTAAAAAAGTATACATTAATAAATTTATTTTCTTAATCAATGTTTCCTGATTACTTTTTTCTAAATTCTACCTATTTAATTAAATAATTTATAAATATTAACCTTAACAAAAATATTAACAAGAAAAAAATCTGTGATTAATTTGAATGAAAATATTATATTAAATTTATTTCCTAAAGGTACACTTGAGTTAAATAATGAAACATTAATTTCACGAAGAAAATTAAATAAAAAAACACTTAATATATATGAAATATATGATGTAAAAATAGATAAGCCTACAACAGTTTATAATGGTTTTTTATATGTATATAGTGATAAAACTTATACATTTTACTTCCGAAAATCAGATCTGAATAATGCACTACTTTTATTTAATGTACTAAAAAAAAGTATTAGTAATAATAATACTTCACCACAATCTATCCAAGAACAATACTCAGATAATCAAAAAATAACTAAAAATCCTAAAATAAAAGAATTTAAATGTTCAATAAAAGAAGAAAAAAGTGGTTTTGGAGTAGGTAATAGAAAAAAAGATCTTCTCCATGCAGTAGTGACATTACATGATGATTATATTTTAATTGAGAAAAATTCATTATGGAGAGGTAAAGATAGAGGATCAAAAAAAATATTATATCAAGATATTTCAAGTGTTGATTTTGATAAACCAAGTACATTAAATTTCACATATAGTATTGAACTAACAGTATCTGGATCAAATCAAATAGTTTTAGGAAGTCCCCAAAAAGAAGACTCCGAAGATTTTTATAATAGATTATCTCATACAGTAAAAGATTATAAATTATATTTAAATTCACGAGGAAAAGAATCATATCAAAATAATAGTGATGCAGATGAATTAAGAAAATGGCATAAATTGATGGAAGATGGTATAATTTCTGTTGAAGAATTTAATACTAAAAAACGAGAATTATTAGATTTATGAAGAATAATGTAATATAAGAATATTAATTAATTTCATATTATAATAAATAAACTAAATAACATGATAAAAATGGATTCAAGAGAAGATAAAATAATAGGCTGTATACTTGGTGGAGCTATTGGTGATTCACTTGGTTATGAAAAAGATTTTAAACCAAAAAATAAGATTATAACTGATTTTGAAGGTAAAGAAAGAATCTCATCTAATACTCAAATGACTTTATTTACAGCAAATGGTATTATATGGAGAGAAACTAGATGGTCTTATAAAGGAATAGCTCCGTTACCACGGGATGCTTTATACTATGCATATACTGATTGGCTTGATACTCAAATTAATAGTAATAAAGGTAATAATATTTGTTGGATTAAACATATACCTCAATTAAATATCAATAGAACTCCTGGAAAAACATGTATTGAATCATTATCCAATGGTAAAGGAACAATGACAGAACCTATTAATACATGGAGTAGAGGTTGTGGAGCAATCACAAGAAGTGCACCTATAGGAATTTACTATATGAAAGGTCACATTGCTAAATTTACAGAAGATATATGTGCATTAACTCATGGTAATCCTTTAGCAATAATACCTTCAATAATTTTTACAACAATGATAAATATACTTGTAAATACAGATAAAACAATAAAAATAGCTTTATATCAAGCAATTGATGAATGTAAAGAAGAATGTTATAAAATCAATAGAAAAGATACTAATTATTTTTTAAAATTAGTTGATATTGCTGTTAAATTAGCTAAATTAAACATACCTGATGAAGATGCTATTGGTATATTTGGACGAGGTTATTTAGCAGAAGAAACATTTATTATTGCACTTTATTCATGTCTAAAATATAAAGATAGTTTTAAAGATGCAATTATTTGTGCAATTAATCACCAGGGTAATTCTAAAGGTACTGGTTCTTTAACTGGTAATATCATTGGAGCATATTTAGGTTACTATAATATACCAAGAAATTATACTGTTAATGTAGAGTTAAAAGATGTTATAATAGAAATTGCTCAAGACTTAACAAAAGCTCCACCAGATTTTGATATGAAATGGGATGATAAATATGTTTATAATAAGATTCCGTCACATTTAAAATAATTAATATTCATATCAAAATATATTTCAAAAAATTAATTAGTACCGTAAGGTATAAATTCAATTTAATAAATGTATATAGTACTTTTTGTTTTTAAATTATTTTTTTTACTATTAACTATTGATAGGGCGATATTGAACAATATTTGATTTTAAAGTTCTAATTATAGAAATGATACTATATATTACAAATTCTTACTTTGATAGTAACAAAAGTACTTATTTATATGGTGAAAGAGTTATATACG
>CAYNSJ010000009.1:0-3512 GCA_964399835.1 uncultured Methanobacteriaceae archaeon
CACGTTCGGTTCTGAGAAGAGAAAGGAGAAGTAATTCTCCCGACTTATTCGACTATTAAATAAGGAATACTGTATAAAGTTCCACCTATTTTTTTTGCAACTTCAAGACAATTACCAGTTCCTGTAAAATATATTATTTTCATTGTAGTTTATTCCTTATCATTTTCTTTAATTATTTCATATAATGATTTTAAAATAATCAATGTACCTTTTTTATTCAAATATTTCTTTTCAGTTTGTTGTTGAGATGTATAAATACAAGCAGGACATCCATCTTCACAATCACAATCACGTACTAATTCATAAGTCATTTTTAATATATCTTTAAATAAGGCATAAGCTTTACGAGAAAGTCCAACACCACCTTCAAATGCATCATATATAAATATTGTAGCATTAAGTGTGTCTTCATGCATAATTTTTGATACACCACCTAAATCATATGTATCACACATTACTGAAAATGGAGCCATAGATAATAATGCATTTTCAACTCCTTGTAAGCATCCAAGATATATTTCTTCGAATTTTTCATCAGTTATTATCTCATTTTTTACTTCTTCTCTAATATCATGTGGTACTGTAAACCAAAATCCTTTTGTTTTAAAGTTTAATGGTGGAAGATGAAGTTTTTTTGATGCAGTTATCTTATTGAATTTAACTATATTATATTTATCATATTTTTCTGTAACATTTAGTCTACCATAACTTAGCTTGATTTTACCATATTTTTCTTTCTTTTCTTCTTTAATAATTTTTGCATCAACTTCTTTTAATGCTTGTGTATGATAATCAAGATCTCTTTTTTTTACTTGAACTCTTTTATTTTCAATATCTAGTTCTGATACAAAATAAGTATCTCCATTATGTATTAAAACTGCATTTTCATGAGCTTCTCGGAATGCTTGTTTTTGACTCATTTCTTCTAAGAATTTATGTCCATTAAATACTTTGAATGGTTCAGAAAGTACATCACTTAAATTTACTTTAAAATTTGGATTATCATCTTTATTATATTGCCATTTACTATCTTTATATTTTACAATATCCCTTGTTTCAAGTTCATCTATTTCATCAATTACAATTCCTTCATCATCAAATCCAAAACTTTCTATTTCACTTAATCCTAATGGTAATTCATAAGATGCACACATTAAATGTCCTCGTAATATCTGTTGGTTATTAAGATCAATTATTGCATGTTCATTAGTTTTATTAAAAAATAATGATGGGTGTTTCATAAAATATTGATCTAATGGATTTTGAAATGCAACCATTGTAATAATAGCTTCTTTAGTACTTCGTCCAGCTCTTCCTGCTTGTTGCCATGTGGATATTAATGTACCTGGATAACCTGAGATTATAACACTATCTAATGAACCTATATTTATTCCAAGTTCTAATGCATTTGTAGTAGCTATTCCTCTTAGTTTACCACTTTTTAGATTATCTTCAATTTCTTTTCTTTCATCAACAGTATAACCTGCTCTGTAAGCTGTTATTTTATTACATAATTGAGGATTAGATTTTTTAAATCTATTTTTTGTCCATAAAGCTAGTAATTCAGCCATTTTACGTGAAGTTTCAAAGCATATTGTTTGTAAATCATTTTGGATGTATGTTTCAAATAGTTCTAATGTATCTTGATGTATGGATGGCTTTTTAGATTCTATGGCATATGGATTGAAAAATAAGAAATATTTTTTCCCAGCAGGTGATCCATCTTTATCTATTATTTCAAAAGGTAATCCAGTTAATTTTTCTCCAAATTCAATAGGATTTGCTAATGTTGCAGTAGATATGATAAATTGAGGTTCAGATCCATAATATTTACAAATTCTTTTTAAGCGTCTTATTAAAAAAGCCATATTTGAGCCAAATACACCTCTATACTGATGAGCTTCATCTATTACTATAAATTTTAAATTCTTAAAAAAACGTTCCCATTGATGATGCCAAGGTAATATTAAATGTAATTCATATGGATTTGTAAGAACAAGTCTAGAATTTCTTTTTATTGCAGGTCGTTCTGATTTCGGTGTATCGCCATCATATTTTCCTGGAAATATATCTAGATCACATTCTTTTGTTATTTCTTCAATACTTTTTAATTGATCATTTGCTAAAGCTTTAGTTGGATAAATATATAATGCTGTATCATCAGGATTATTTATTAAATCTTCTAAAACAGGTAATGTGAATGATAATGTTTTTCCTGAAGCAGTGGGGGTAGTTATTGTAACATTTTTATTATTTCTTATATGTTGTAATGTTTCATATTGATGTGTATATAATCTTATATCATGATTATTAAGATATTGTTCTAATTGTTCAGGAAGTTTCGGTTTACTATTTGTGAATATTGGTCTTCGTGGAGGTATTTCCTCTATATGTTCTATTCTATCTCTGTACCATTTTTTATTTTGGAAATATTCTAATAAATCAGTTATCATTCTATTTTTCTGTCCCTTATTTTTTTTTAACTTGAATAGAGTTTACTATTATAGTTTCGTTGGTTATAATATTTGTATTTATAACTAGAAATTATTTTTTATTATAAACTTTTTTTTATTATGAAACTAATTATTATTTTATAGATTATAAGTTGATATTTGATTTTGTATTAATTAATTAATATTAAATTATCCTATTGTTTATTGATTAATTTTTATAATAACATATTTTGATATTATTATATTTTTTATTAGCTTATTAAACAACTTATTTTATTGTAACTAGCTTTATTATTATACCTTTTTATTTTTTTTTCTTAATAAAAAATTTAATAAATTTAAATATATCTTAAACTAAAATCTTTATATGGATAGTTAATAAATTAATATAAACAAAAAATCTAAAATTATATTTATTTAATCAAATATATTCTCTTAGATAAGGTTTATAATTTGAATAGAAGAAATGTTTAAATACTTTTCTTACAAAATGTATTATCCTATTTTCATCTATTAATCGGAGGTTAAAAGGGAGAATAAACACATGGACATGAAAAACATAGCAAAGAAAATAGCACCAGTAGTCATAGTGCTATTATTAATCTGTACTATGTTTGCAATTAGAGCAGAAACAGTTAATCTGGGCGGAGTCCCAGCAGATCAGAAAGCATTATACGAAGATAGTAATGGACTACCATACTTCACAGAGATAGATTCATATTATAATTATCGTTTAACAGAGAATTATTTACATACGGGACATCTTGGAGATAAAGTAGTCAATGGTACCGATTGGGATTCGCTATCGACGTCACCGAATGGACGTAGTGCGGAATATACCCCATTAATTATAATGTTAGCTGCAGCTGCATATAGTATTGCAAATATGTTTGGTACAGTACCGTTAACAACAATAGTATTTTGGCTAGCACCTATTATAGCATCATTAGCAGTTATACCAGCATTCTATATAGTAAAAAGAGCCACAGGAAATATGTGGGGAGCTATCGTAGCAGGAGTACTTGCTGCGGCGGCACCAGCTTACTTTACACACACATA